>NZ_NQYC01000001.1:1200000-1500000 GCF_003600835.1 Bacillus sp. PK3_68
GCTTTAATTCGCTCAAGATCAGCGTAACTTGCACTGTCATTCAAACCAAGTGAAATTAACCGTTCCTTTCGGATTTGGTTTAGTTTGTCAGGGCTAATCTTTAAGCCAAAACATTTATCTGATGGAAGATCAAATAGCTCCTCTGGAGGATCCACCTCCGGCACAAGAGGGACATTGGCTACTTTCAACCGCTTATGAGCAAGATATTGAGAGAGCGGTGTTTTTGATGTTCGTGACACTCCGATTAAAATAACGTCCGCCTTCAATAAACCACGCGGATCACGGCCGTCATCGTATTTCACTGCAAATTCAATCGCTTCTACTTTTTTGAAATACTCTTCATCCAATTTTCTTACAAGTCCCGGTTCCATTAAAGGCTGGTGTCCATATAAAGATTCAAGCTCATCCATCAGCGGACCAATCAAATCAAAAATAACAATCTTCTCTTTTTGGGCCTGCTGCTTCATATAGGTTCTGATTTCCGGTTTTACGAGCGTATATACAATAATCCCTCGCTCAATCTTGGCTAAGTCGATTACTTCATCGATAGTGGATAAGTCCTCGACATAGGGAAATCGTTTAATCACAGCATGCGATCCATTAAACTGGCTGACAGCCGCTTTCGTTACAAGCTCTGCTGTCTCGCCTACTGAATCAGAAACGATGTAGATGATTGGGTCATTCAGCAAAAAATAGAACCTCCTTTCCTAGCTGCATCACTCGTCATCTGCCAATGCGACAAATGCTTTGGCAATATTTGTTTTTGTAATGCGTCCGATTACTTCATAGCCTGTGGGTGATTTTTTGACAACCGGCACCGCATCTATTTGTCTTTCGATTAAGTTCTTAGCCACATCAACAAGCAAGTCATCTCTTTCACACACAGTAATATTTGGCATTCTTGTCATAATAATATTGACTGGAATAGCATTTAATTCCTGCTTGCCAATGCTTGCTCGCAGCAAATCTTTTCGCGACAGTACACCGGCTAAATGGCTGTTTTCATCCACTACAAACAGCGTGCCGACATCCTCTAAAAACATCGTAACGATGGCATCATACACAGATACATTTTCGCGTACGACAACAGGTACTGCCTGATAGTCTTTCACATATATTTTCATTAAATTTTCTGTAAGAAGCTGAGTACCAGATTTACCTGTATAAAAATAGCCGACACGAGGCCTTGCATCCAAAAAACCCGCCATTGTTAGAATGGCTAAATCCGGTCGCAATGTTGCTCTCGTTAAGTTTAATCGTTCAGCTATATTCTCACCAGTAATTGGCTCATTTTCTTTAACAATTTTCAAGATTTTTTCCTGACGATTATTAAGTTCGATCTCCCTCACCACCTAATGCGCAATAGCAGCACAGACACCAATGGCTCAATTACCCCTTTGATCTTTACAACCGAGTATGCAAGCGTCTGTGCTTCAGTTTTCAAAAGTGTTATACCATATAATAAATATTATATACTATTTAACCCGAATGAAAAGAAAAGTTTCATGCGGCTGCTGTGTTTTGCGCTGGTATAGATGAATGATCAATTGAAGCAGGAAAACAGCAGGGCCTTTACTTCACTAAGATTTTATTGAAATCAGCGAATGTCAAAATGAGATTCGAGAGCTCTCTCATTTGATTTAAGCGATTCTCTCTTACATCTGTCTCTTCTGCCATGACCATTGTGTGATCAAAATATTGTTCAATTGGTGCCTTTAAGCTTTCAAGCAGAGCAAATTGCTGCTCAGCTGTCTGTGACTCTTGCAGTCCAAGCTGGACACGAAGAAATTCTCTATGCAACACTTTCTCTTCCTCGTTCACAAAATGTTGTTCATCGACCGCTCCATGTTCCTCAGCCTTCTTAGCAATGTTGACCACACGGCTAAGCGCTTCTGCCGTTTCTTTAAAGCCATCTTCTTCTTTGTGTGCCATTAATACAGCTGCCTTTGCAAAAAGAGAAGGCAAAGAACCGACAGCCCCCGCAAGTACCGCATCAATTAAGTCATAGCGGACGTCTCTTGCTTGCAGGCTATGTTTAATGCGAAGCTTAAAGAAAGCAACTAACTCTTCCAAGAGTAAGTCAGCTGTTTTTTCGCCAATATGATCCTCTTTCACTACACTGATAGCTATTTGTAGAACCGTCTCAAGAGAAACGCTCCAATGCTTTTCCTCTAAAATCAGAACAATCCCCGCTGCCTGTCTTCTCAAGGCATAAGGGTCCTGAGAACCCGTTGGAATAATATCGACCGCAAAGCAGGACACGATCGTATCTAATTTATCCGCTAGACTAACAACGGCGCCAGTGAACGTTTCCGGTGCTTTATCATCGGCATGCCGCGGCTCGTAATGCTCGTTGACAGCTCGGGAAACTTCTGGCTTTTCTCCTTTTTGCTCGGCATATTTTTCGCCCATAATTCCCTGCAGCTCCGGGAATTCATAAACCATTTGCGTAACTAGATCAAATTTACATATTTCCGCGGCACGGTCTACTTTTTCTTGCTCTTCTTCAGAAGCTCCCGTTAATTTACTTAGCTTAGCAGCTAATCGGCGAATCCGTTTTACTTTTTCAGCCAGTGTGCCAATTTTTTCATGATACACAATCGCTTGAAGTTTACTTAAAAAGAAATCAATATCCTTGCTTTGATCTTCTTTATAGAAAAAGTCAGCATCGGCGAGACGAGCTCTTAAAACTTTTTCGTTTCCACGTGCTACCGTATCAAGTGAGCGGCTGTCTCCATTTCGAACAGTAACAAAGTGAGGGAGCAATGTTCCCTTCTGATCTTTTACCGGAAAGTACCGCTGATGCTCTTTCATCGAAGTAATGAGCACTTCTTCAGGCAACTCAAGAAAATCCTCATTGAATGAACCCGATAAAGCAGTCGGATACTCCACTAAGTTATTCACTTCTTCCAATAACTCTTCATCGACTGGAATGACCCATGACTTTTCTTGTTCTAACTGAGAAAGCTGGTGGCGAATCATCGCTTTTCGTTCAGCCGGATCAGCAATAACGAACTGATTTCTCAGCTGCTCTTCATATTCAGCTGGAATGGTAATTGTAACTGAATCACCTAAGAAACGATGTCCTTTCGTTATCCGGCCAGTCGATACATTCGTAATTTGAAAAGGGATAATTTCTGAGCCAAATAAAGCAACAATCCACTTGATCGGTCGAATATATCGAAGATCATTATTAGCCCAGCGCATATTTTTCCCAAAATGAAGACCTAAAATGATCTCGCGCAGTTTTGGCAGTAAATCGATCGTCGGTTGGCCCTTAATAAATTTATTAACATGAACATATTCTATGCCATTGATTTCTTTAAAATAAATATCTTCAACGGTAACTCCCTGTCCGCGCGTAAACCCCATCGCTGCCTTTGACCAGGAACCGTCTTCTTGAAGAGCAATCTTCTTTGCCGGCCCTTTCGCTTCTTCTTCAATGTCTTCTTGCGCTTCTGCTGCGCCTTCGACTAAAACTGCCAAGCGGCGCGGCGTTGAATAAAGCTTGATGCCTTCATAGGCGACTTTCTGCTCCTGAAGAAATTCTTCCACTTTGCTGCCAAGCTGATTCATCGAATCAGTTACAAAGCGGGCTGGCATTTCCTCCAAGCCAACTTCTAATAATATATCTCTCTTATTCATATTCCGCCTCTCCTTTCTTTTTTAACATTGGGAATCCTAGTTTCTCACGCTCTTCATAGAATGTTTTGGCGATTTGTCTAGCCATACTGCGCATGCGTCCAAGATAAGCTGTTCTCTCTGTTACTGAAATGGCTCCCTTGGCATCAAGGACATTAAAAACGTGAGAGCATTTTAAAACGTAATCATAAGCAGGATGAACCAACCCTTCATCCATTTGGCGCTTTGCTTCTTTTTCATAAATAGTAAATAGATTAAATAACATATCAGCGTCTGACGTTTCAAATGTGTATTTCGAATGCTCGTATTCAGGCTGATAAAAAATATCTCTTACAGTAAAACCTTCCGTCCACTCCAAATCGAAGACATTTTCTTTTTCTTGAATATAAGATGCAAGCCGTTCGATCCCATATGTAATCTCCACGGAAACCGGCTTACACTCCAGACCGCCGACTTGTTGAAAATACGTAAATTGCGTGATTTCCATGCCGTCCAGCCATACTTCCCAACCGAGTCCTGCACAACCAAGGGATGGGTTTTCCCAGTTATCTTCCACAAAACGGATATCATGATCAAGCGGCTCAATACCAAGAGCTCTTAAAGAATCCAAATACATTTCTTGGATGTTATCCGGTGAAGGTTTCATAATAACTTGGAACTGATGATGTTGATACAGACGATTCGGATTTTCCCCGTAACGACCATCTGCCGGACGTCTGCTCGGTTCCACATAGGCAACGTTCCACGGTTCCGGACCAATCGCGCGTAAAAAAGTATACGGACTCATCGTACCGGCTCCTTTTTCGACATCATAAGCCTGCATTAAAATACAGCCATGATCGGACCAATGTTTTTGCAAGGTTAAAATCATTTCTTGAATATTCATAGCTATGCCTCTCTTTCTGTAGTTGGTGATTAGCAGCTTTCCACGCTCTTACTAAAAGCGCTCGCTTGCTTCTTTGACAAATAAAAAACTCTCGTCCCTATGCACATAATTGTACATAGGGACGAGAGTTACCCGCGGTTCCACCCTATTTGCCGTAACTTACGGCCTCTTTTCCAAAGCGCTGCTCCAGACCGCCTTTCCATGATGCTCTTTCCCCGGCTTTCACCATCCCGGGTTCGCTTGTAAAAGAGGAAACCATGTACTCTATTCCTTCACTGCAGCTAATTATTGATTTCAATTGAATATAAAAAACTTAATCGAAAACAGACAATTTGTCAATCCTCTTCTTGCTCTTTATGTAGAAAAGACTGCATTCTCTCCATTTGATCAAGAAACCTGCGTGATTTTAAATAAATACCAGAATATTCATCATAGTAAAGAGAAATGGCCGTTCGCAATTCTTTCTTCGTCTCTTCCTTGACATTAATATTACCCAGCCTGTTCAAATCGAAAAAATAAAATAACCGTAAAAGCTTAATAGCGGCCTGTGATAACGGCAATAAATAAGGATCGATTTTAAAGCAGCGATGGCATAGAAAACCGTTTTCTCGGATAGAAAAAGCAAATCGGCCGTCCCGGCTCCCACAATTAACACAGCTGGATAGCTCGGGACGCAGGCCGATGACTTGCAACATTTTCATTTCGAAAATAGCCGTTAAAATCTCCGCGTCATACCCCTCATTCAAATAGTGAAGGCACTGCTCAAAGAGTTCATATAGATATGGATTCGGCTTCTTTTCTTCCGTGCTTTTATCAAGCAGTTCAGCCATGTAAGCAGCATGCGCAGACATGATCAAGTCCTCACGGATATGCCTCATGGATGAAAGCATCTCACCTTGCTGCAGCGTGCCAAGTCCGCTACCTGACTGAACTAAAAAACTGCCGTGTGTAAATGGCTGAGTAACGGCAGAAAGACGGCTGTTGGGCTTTTTAGCTCCTCGCGCCATGAAAGCAATTTTTCCTTTCTCCCGTGTAAAAATCGTTACTACTTTATTGGTTTCTCCATAATCGGATGTTCGAATTACGATCCCTTCAATCTTTTGAAGCATGAGAAGGCCGTCCTTTCGTCCTCCTCAATTCGTCATTCCGGCAACCGGGAAGTCGGGACTAGCCAATTGCTGCTCCTGTTCAAACGGGGGATACTTGCCGCCTTTTTCAATCTCCTTATATAGAAGGTACATTTCAACACTTCCTGTCTCAGAAAAGACTTTCCACGTAAAATCCAACATGCTTTTTCCCGCCTTTCTTAATTGAAACTGGCATTTACCCTTGGCTTCCTTAATAGCTTCACCGATTACCTTTTGATTATGAGGAGCAAAAATTTCTAATTATCCACTGATTAATATTCATCCTCACGGAATCCAAAATCGCGAAGATTAGACGCTTTGTTGCGCCAATCTTTCTGTACTTTCACCCACAGCTCCAAAAATACTTGGGATCCGAGTAAGTGTTCAATATCCTGTCGTGCTCGCTGGCCAATTTCCTTTAGTAAAGCTCCTCGCTTGCCAATAACGATTCCTTTTTGCGAATCTCGCTCTACAATAATGGTAGCCATGACATTAATAATTTCTTTATCCCCGCGGCGCTCCATTTTGTCAATCACAACCGCAATAGAATGCGGCACTTCTTCTCTCGTCAAATGCAGCACTTTTTCCCGAATCAACTCTGATACAATAAAGCGTTCTGGATGGTCGGTTACCTGATCAGCTGGATAGTACTGCGGCCCAGCAGGAAGATTTTCCTCAATCTGACCAAGAAGACGCTCTACGTTATTTCCTTCGAGAGCAGAGATTGGAATGATCTCCGCAAACGCATGCAAGCTTTTGTACTGATCAATCAACTCCAGCAGCCGGTCCGGATGCACTCGGTCAATTTTATTAACAACAAGAAAAACTGGTGTGTGAATCCCTTTTAACTTTTCAATAATAAATTCATCACCACGGCCGTAACCTTCCTCGGCATTGACCATAAAAAGCACAAGGTCAACTTCCTTCAACGTATTAACAGCCACTTTCATCATGAAATCTCCAAGCTTGTGCTTTGGTTTATGAATGCCTGGAGTATCGATAAAAATCATTTGGGCATCCTCTTTTGTGTAAACACCTTGGACTTTGTTCCTCGTCGTCTGCGGCTTATCACTCATGATAGCGATTTTTTGGCCAATCACCCTGTTTAAGAAAGTAGACTTCCCTACATTTGGACGGCCAATGATTGAAATAAAGCCTGATTTATATGTTGAGTTCGTTTCGTTTTTATTCATGTAGATCCTCCGGTGAAAATGCTCCTGGCAATAATTCTCTAACTGTTGTTTCCTGCACAGCACCCTGCAAGTTTGTCAAGATTACTTTCATATCAGGACTGCAAAGCTCGGAGATCACCTGACGGCAAGCACCACACGGAGACACCGGACGCTCCGTATCAGCGATAACCGCAAGCGCTGTAAATTCTTTTTCCCCTTCTGACCACGCTTTAAACAAAGCTGTTCTTTCTGCGCAATTACACATGCTGTAGGCAGCGTTTTCGATATTGCATCCGCGAAAGACTTTGCCATCCTTCGTCAAAAGTGCCGCTCCTACTTTGAATTTTGAATAAGGAACATAGGCATTCTCTCTTGCGACTGCCGCTTCCTTAATTAACTGTTCTCGTTTCAATTTTTATGCTCCTTCACTTTCTATTTTAATATAAAATAGCTTAATTGTAATCCATTTAGCAAAAAATTTTCAGAAAAGTTCAAATTGTCTAAAGCAACTCCAATGCCTTTGGCAGAAAAATGATCATCCCTACTAACACCGCGAGGAGGGAAAACAGCAAAACAGCTCCTGCAGCTAAATCTTTCGCTTGTTTTGCCAGCAGCTGATAGTCTTTCGTTACTAAATCAACTGTTTTCTCTATCGCTGTATTGATTACCTCAAGCGTCAGAACCCCAAAGATCATAACTAGAATGAATAACCACTCTATCGGCGACAATGCGAAAAAAAAACCTGCGGCTACGACGGCTGCTGCAGCGGTTAAATGGAACCGGAAATTAGGTTCTTTTAGTGCAATGCGCAAGCCGTTCAACGCAAACCGAAAAGAAGATAGGAACCGTTTCCACTGAAAGTTTTTTCTACCGCTGTAATCCGTATTCATTTAAAATTTCCTTCTGCTTTTGAAACATAACCTTTTCTTCTTCCTCAGTCATATGGTCATAGCCAAGCAGATGGAGAAGCCCGTGGACTGCCAAAAAGCCCAGCTCTCTTTCAAAACTGTGCCCATATTCAACCGCTTGTTCTTTTGCCCGCTCGACAGAAATAACAATATCTCCTAATACCCGCGGCAAGCCTTCCGCTCCACTGATTTCTATTTCCTCTTCCCCCATCTCTTCTAATGCAAAAGAAATAACATCTGTTGGTGTATCTTTCCCACGGTATTCACGATTAATCTCCTGGATTCTCGGATTATTCGTAAAAGTTATTGAGACCTCACTGTCTTCTGCTACCGCTTCCTTCTCGGCTGTTAATTCTAACAATGCCTCGACGAGTTGGAAAGCCTCTGCCTTTAACTCTTCCGTTTCATCTACCATATCTATAATCAGACTCATCTCTTTCCTCCATTCTTTCCTTAACATTCCATCTGCCAATGGACAGAGTGATCATTGTATTTTTGGTGAGTATCACTCTCTTGTACGTAAAATCATAACAGGTTTCTCCGAAAAAATCATGTGCGGCTCTAGGAAAAGAAAAACAGCCAGCCCTCAGACTGCCTGTCAATTCTCAAGTTCTTCATAAGCTTGGATAATACGGGCAACGAGCGGATGACGAACGACATCGCTTTGTTCCAGGTGAACGAAAGAAATAGAGGGCACTCGATTCAAAATCTGCTCTGCTGAAACGAGTCCTGATTGTGCTCCTTTCGGCAAGTCAATTTGTGTTCGATCGCCGGTAATGACCATTTTTGACCCAAAGCCAAGCCGCGTTAAAAACATTTTCATTTGGGCTTTCGTTGTATTTTGGGCTTCATCTAAAATAACGAATGCATCGTCAAGCGTTCGGCCACGCATATAGGCAAGTGGCGCTACTTCAATTGTTCCCCGCTCAATGAGCCGCTGCGTTTGCTCTGTACCCAATACGTCATGGAGAGCATCATAAAGCGGTCGTAGATATGGGTCTACTTTTTCCTTTAAGTCCCCAGGCAAAAACCCGAGGCTTTCTCCTGCTTCTACGGCTGGCCTTGTGAGTACAATTCGTTTAACCTGCCCGGTTTTTAATGCATGGACTGCCATAACTACCGCCAAATAAGTTTTTCCCGTACCTGCCGGGCCAATGCCGAATACAAGATCCTGCCTACGGATAGCTGTTACATACTCCTGCTGGCCAAGCGTTTTGATTCGAATAGGTTTTCCTTTCGCATTCTTAGTGATTTCCTGGTCATATAACTCATCTAGGTATTCAATCGTCCCATTTTTCCCCATTTGCACAGCGTTCATAATATCCCGCTCTCCAATATTGATGCCTTTGCGAATAATAAGGAGCAAGCGGTAGATAATTTCTCTGACTAATGCGGTGTTTGCTTCTGCACCAGCTATGTGAAGCGTCTCCCCTCTTGTTATAAGAGATACATCAAATTCTTCCTCTAAAATAGTCAGATTTTTATCCGATACACCGAATAATGCTGCTGCCTCATTCGGGTTCTCGAGTTGGATATTCATTATGTTTTTTTCTTCTGGCATTCTTTTGGTCTCCTTGAGTGATTGGTTTGGCTACGGCTATATTTTCTAGTACTTGGAAGTGTATAGATAATTTAACTTTACCATTCGTAAACTGTCTCTGCAAAATTTTTTCACCATGAATCTCTGCTTTCTCAGGAAGTTTTGCCTCTAGATCCCTTCGTGCAATTTCCCGAGCACGAATCTGCGCTTCCTTTTCTGTATAAGAACGGCTCGTTCGTCTGCTTTCATAGTATGTTTTTTCTACATAGCTGACCGGTAATTTCATTCCGAGGAAGGAAACAGAGTGCACTTGCTCGTCCTCCTTATGATTAGCAAAAGAATGATTTTTAAATCCCCATATAGGGAATCTAAAGGTGTCTACTTGAAGCATATGCTTTTTCACCTGCTGTCCGGTCAGCACTTGAAACTCAGTTTCTATAGGCATTTCTACTGTAGTTTTGTACCAGGTTTCCCCAAACACCTCCCCATCAGCAGCTACCTCTTTTAATTTCTCTTCTGTGCCGATTAGTCCAGAAACAAGCAGTTGGCCTTTATGAACAAACTGATCTCTTTTTACAGCAGCCTGTCCCTTTTTCACAAACAGCTTTACTATAACCGCTTCTTTTGCCGCGACGAGATGCTGAGGGCCATTCCGCTTCTTTTCCTTGGGGGCATTTTTTTCTACGACCCGGAAATGAAACGTGCTGCCTTTCACTTCTACACCGATCCATGTTACTCCTTCGATACGGTTCAATAGTTTGTGCTGGACCGTTTCTGGATCATCCATGCTAAAGATAAACCGGCCTTTCTCAATACCAATGTCAGCCAGCTCTTTACGGATTTGGTGTTCCATTTTCGGGCTGGCTCCACGAATATCTATCCGCCAGACAACGTTCGATAATAATAAAATAACAACAAGAAAGGCAATCGCTCCAATTAAAAACCCTGAACTTTTCCACAGCCTTTTCAGCAAAAAAGGGAAGCCCTCTCCCCTATAAAAGTATATGTCCCCTTCGAATGTACGTGCGGCCCTTCTCACCTTGTGAATATGCTGAAGTGAACAGGAAAATGAAACAGCCTGTTCACTTTGTCTGCTTACATTCCAAATGGGAACGCGGGAACGAATTAAGCGATTAATAAAACGTTCTGCTCCTTGCCCTTGCACCTTTACAAAAATGATTCCTTGAAAAAAAGCAAGCCACTGATTGTTCAAGCTTTTTCCCCCTTACCCATCCAAATAAACGAGCTTTTCGATTTTTCCTTCAATTAATATTTCTTCCGGCAAAATAGTTTTAATCGTAAATGACTGTCCTTTAATTAACAGTTGCCCCTTCGTCAGCATTAATCTTACTTCTTTATCAGAGAAAGCAAGCAGTCCTCTATGATTTTCAATATAGATATGAAGCTGACCGATCATCGTGATCCGGGGAAGGTCCATCATGACATCTTCGGGTAGATTCAGCGATTTTGTCAGCCAGCTCTTCATTTGCTCTCCCCACTTTTTTGTCATAAAAAAAGAACCCCCCTCTCCTTTCAAATGTATGAAAGGAGAAGGGGGAACATGTCAGTTTATTTCCGCCTCAACGCTTTAGGCGGAGCTAAGATCTCTGCTAAAATGATTCCTTTTACTAAATCATCGGCTTCCGCTTCAAAGTGAGGTTCAGCGGAGACTGTTTCTCTTTTATTTTCCTCCTGAAAGCGGCGGAGACGGCCGTCCGTTCTTTCGCTGCGGGCGGTTTTTTTTCTTATTTCTTCATACTTTTCTTTTATTTCCGGACGATTTGTTTCACGAGGCTGACTCGCCTTTTTTACCTGTGTAAAAATATCGGTGGCAGAAGGAGAATCTGTATGTTTCGGTTGTGTTGCCGTTTTTTTCTCCTCTTTTTTTTCACCCTTTAACCGGTTAGTCACAACCGAGATGACTCCGATAATGATAGCTATAATAATGGATTCCATTACGGACCTCCTTTAAAAACAGGCTTTACTGACCTTGATCTTTTCCATCTTTGTTACCGCCGGCCATTTTGCCGATTGATCCTCTCATGCCTGTATCTGCATCAATGTTTTTGTAGTTCATATAATCCATCACACCAATATTGCCTGTTCGTAGGGCTTCGGCCATAGCTAGTGGCACATCCGCCTCGGCTTCTACTACCTTAGCTCTCATTTCCTGTACCCGGGCTTTCATTTCCTGCTCGTTCGCCACAGCCATCGCACGGCGTTCTTCTGCCTTTGCTTGAGCAATATTCTTATCTGCTTCCGCTTGCTCTCTCTGCAGCTCAGCTCCGATATTTTTACCGATATCTACATCGGCAATATCAATGGACAAAATCTCAAACGCCGTTCCCGCATCCAACCCTTTGCTTAAAACTGTTTGAGAAATCATATCCGGGTTCTCAAGAACTTTTTTATGGTTGTCACTGGATCCGATCGTCGATACAATCCCCTCTCCGACACGGGCCACGACTGTCTCCTCTCCAGCTCCCCCAACGAGCCGCTCAATATTAGCCCGAACCGTAATACGTGCTTTCGCCTTTACTTCAATCCCATCCATTGCCACACCGGCGATAAACGGTGTTTCAATTACCTTTGGGTTAACACTCATCTGTACAGCTTCAAGTACATCACGGCCCGCGAGATCGATTGCCGCACATCTTTCAAAAGACAATTCAATGTTGGCCCGCTGTGCAGCGATTAAGGCATTTACTACTCGGTCAACATTTCCTCCAGCTAAGTAATGACTTTCCAATTGATTCGTTGTAACATTGAGTCCTGCTTTTGACGCTTTAATCATTGGATTGACCACACGACTTGGGATAACCCGGCGAAGCCTCATCCCTACGAGTGTAAAAATACTAACTCTTACTCCCGCTGCTAAGGCTGAAATCCACAGCATAACAGGAACAAATGTAAAAAACACCGATAAAATGATAATGCCAATGATAACTGCTGCAATAATAAATGCAAAGCTAAGATCCATTATTCTGCCCCCTTATTATTCAGTTTCCCGCACGACAATTCGTGCTCCTTCCACTTTTACTACGGTTACTTCTTTTTCTGCTTCAATGAAGCCGCCCTCGCTAATAGCATCTATTCTCTCATTATTGATAATGACTGTACCTGCTGGCCGAAAAGGCGTTTTTGTAACACCGGTTTTGCCAAGAAGCTCTGACCGGTTCACATTTGATACATAGCCGCTTTCCGTGCTCGTAGAATCCGTTAAAATGATTTTTTTGAAAAATTTCATCTTTTTACCAAACACCTTTACCATTAAAATCATAACCGTTATAGAGATGACCATAGCAATCACCAGAGACAGTCCCATCCATTTTACATTATCCCCAGCAAGTAAAATACTTGCAGCTACTGCAGATATCCCCAATATGCCAGCAATCCCGCCCGGAAGAAAAAGCTCAGCTATAACGAGAAGCGCTCCAATAATAAATAAAAGCAGAGACTCGTATCCTGCAAGGCCAGCAACCAGGTGGCCATAGAAGAATAACAACAAAGAAGCAAGACCGATGGAACCCGGCAAGCCAAAGCCAGGTGAATATAACTCAAGAACCAGACCTAAGCTGGCTAGTGTTAGTAAAATAGGAACGATGATGGGATTCGTCACAAAGCGGGCTACCTTTTCCGCCCAGCTTTCTTTTACTTCCACTACCGGAGCTTCCGCTGCCTTTTCATGCTGCAAAACTTCCTTCAATTGACTGACAGTCGCTTTGGAGTAGCCAGTTTCCAGTGCTTCCTTTGATGAAAAGGTTAATAGTTTGCCTTTTTCGGCACCATATTGCGGCAAATCTATATCCGGATCTGCCATAGCAATTGCATATTTAGGATCAAGACCGTTCGTTTGTGCAGCACTTTTCATAGCAGAGCGCCAGTAGCTTTGTGCTTTCTTATCAGCCATATTGCCCTGCTCATCAATGACAGCAGCTGCCCCTATTTGAGCATTAGGCACCATGTAAATCGCGTCCGTATGCAGAGAGATAAAAGCTCCTGCCGATAATGCTCGGTCGTTAATAAAAGCGACGGTTCGCGTATCTGTCTCATCTAAAAGCTTGCCAATTTCCCCGGCTGCATCCACCGCCCCGCCCGGTGTGTGAATATCAAGAACAATTAATTGAGCTCCATTTTCCTCCGCCTCTTGAAACGAACGCTTCATAAAGGCATACAGCCCTTTTTCTACTTCATGATGAACAGGTACCACATATACAGGCTTCTCCTTAGTCTGCGAAAAAACCGGAAAGCTCAGTCCTGTAAAAAAGAGCAACAAGCCAAACAATAAAGCAGACCACTTTCTTATCAAACTCACCCCCTCAAGGATTCCTTTTTCTTCTATACGTATAGTGTAAAGGAAAAGTTTCAAAAATATAACAAGAAAAGCGGAAGCAGCCCGATTAGCCCGATAGGAGGTTGGAGGGATCGACAAGGAGGCGGCCTCGAAAGACCGAAACCGCTGTGCGAGCTAGACGCTGTAGCTGAGCAAGGGAAAAAGCAGAAGGCGTGTGAGGAGGCAAGAGACAAACTCACCATCTGTTTTAAGTAGATTACTATCTGCTATAAATAACGACAAAAAAAGATGACAGGAAGAATCCTGTCATCTTTTTTTATGAAAGTTTTTGCTGAACGAGCTTGTTGACGAGACCGCCATCAGCCCGGCCTTTTATCTTCGGCATTAAAGCGCCCATTACTTTGCCGATATCTGCTTTAGAGGAAGCATTTACTTCAGCGATTGTTTCCTGAACAATTGCTTCTAGCTCTTCATCTGAAAGCTGTTTTGGCATATATGAGTTCACGTAAGTCAGTTCAGTTTGAATTTTTGAAACGAGGTCAGCACGCCCCGCCTTTTCAAATTCATGGAGGGAGTCTTTGCGCTGTTTCACTTCACGAGAAAGAACTGCCAACTCTTGATCTTCTGTTAATCCTTCATTGCCTGCTTTAATGGCTTCATTCTGCAAGGAAGCTTTTAACATGCGGATCACAGTTAATTTTTCTTTTTCTTTGTTTTTCATCGCTTGCTTGATGTCATCGTTTAAACGCTCGAGAAGACTCAAAGTAATACCCTCTCTCTCATTAGAACTTACGTTTTCTAGCCGCTTCTGATTTCTTTTTACGCTTTACGCTTGGTTTTTCATAAAATTCACGTTTTCTTGCTTCTTGTAAAGTTCCAGTTTTGGAAACAGCACGTTTGAACCGACGTAGAGCGTCTTCAAGCGATTCGTTTTTACGAACAACTGTTTTTGACATATCTCTTTCCCTCCCTCCGAACACTTACGATTACATGTTCCGTAACGGAAATTCCATGTACCAAATAATTATAATACAAGCCAGTATGTCGGTCAAGAAATTCCTTTTCAACCACCGATATGTTTATTCGGAATTTAATAGTCTGAATTTCCCTTTAATCCTTGAATAATTTTTACACCTGAACTGGCCCCAATTCTTGTGGCTCCTGCCTTAATCATGTTAACAGCATCTTCTTGACTACGCACCCCTCCAGAAGCTTTTACACCAACGTCTGGACCGACTGTTTTTCTCATGAGACGGACATCTTCTTCTGTTGCTCCGCCTGTAGAAAAACCGGTAGATGTTTTCACATAGTCAGCTCCCGCCTCAACAGACAGACGGCAAGCCCGTTCTTTTTCCTCGTCTGTTAACAAACTCGTTTCAATGATGACTTTAGTTAAAGCCTTTCCCCGCGCAGCAGCAGTAATCGCTTGGATGTCTTTTAAAACCGTCTCGTCATCTCCCGCTTTTAACGCGCCGATGTTGATAACCATGTCCACTTCCGTTGCTCCATTTTCGATGGCTTCTTTCGTTTCAAACGCTTTTACGGTTGTTGTTGTAGCTCCTAGTGGAAACCCAATAACTGTACATACTTTAACTTTCGTATCTTTGAGCTGCTCGGCCGCATACGCTACCCAGACAGGGTTGATGCACACAGACGCAAATTCATAAGCCCTTGCTTCTTCACAAAGCTTCTTCACTTCTTCTTTCGTTGTTTCTGCTTTTAGTAAAGTATGGTCAATCGCTTTTGCTATATCCCCAAATTGATCTGTTATCAAGTGACTAATCTCCTTTTCAACAAGTTGTACGTACCTCTTCTTCTATCGTACCATCGAATGAGCAAAATGGCGAGTTTCTTTAATAGCTTTCTATTTATTTTCCTTTTAACATACCCTTTTTCAAGAAAATTAAAAGCCTTTCATACATAATTTGTATGAAAGGCTTTGATTTTATATTAAACGGTCGGCTCTAGCTCTTCATCCATCACACGAACAAATTGTCCTTCATTAAATGGATAACCTGCTTTTGTAATTTTCACTTTCACAATTTGACCAACCATTTCCTCTGTTGCAGGAAAAACAACTTTTAAATAGTTGTCTGTATACCCTGTGTACAATCCTTCTGCTGCTCCGTCTTCTTTAAATGGTTCTTCAGGGATGACTTCCAGCACTTCCCCTTCAAAACGGGAAGCGTACTCTTTTGCGAGCTGGTCAGAAAGCTCGATCAGACGGTGAACACGTTCGTTCTTGACCTCTTCATCGATTTGATCATCCATGCGAGCTGCTGGCGTACCTGTACGCTTGGAGTATGGGAAAACATGAAGCTCGGAAAATTGGTGCTCTTTAATAAAATTATATGTTTCCATAAACTCTTCTTCTGTTTCACCTGGAAAACCGACAATGACATCTGAAGTAACAGCCAATCCAGGAAGAGCTTTTT
This sequence comes from Bacillus sp. PK3_68, assembly GCF_003600835.1. Classification (NCBI taxonomy): domain Bacteria; kingdom Bacillati; phylum Bacillota; class Bacilli; order Caryophanales; family Bacillaceae; genus Bacillus; species Bacillus sp. PK3_68. The sequence continues at coordinate 1,216,005 of NZ_NQYC01000001.1, forward strand.
TAAGACGGTTTAAGCGATCAGCGAAAAATTCCATCGTGTATTTACGACGCATTCTTTTTAAAACTGTATTTGAGCCGGATTGAAGCGGTACATGCAAATGTCTAACGACAATTTTAGAGCGGTCAATCACTTCGATGACTTCGTCAGTAAGCTGGCTCGCTTCAATCGAAGAAATGCGGATACGCTTTAAGCCTTTTACCTTCTCCTCTAAATCCGTCAGCAGCATAGCTAAATTGTAATCTTTCATATCCGAACCATAACCACCAGTATGAATACCCGTGAGTACGATTTCCTTGTAGCCGGCATCCACAAGTTGTTGAGCTTGGCGAATGACCTCTTCCGGGTCTCGGGAACGCATTAAGCCACGCGCCCATGGAATGATGCAAAATGTACAGAAATTGTTGCAACCTTCTTGGATTTTCAAAGAAGCGCGCGTACGATCTGTGAAAGCCGGAACATCGAGTTCTTCATATACTCGGTTTTTCATAATATTGCCGACACCATTAATAGGCTGGCGTTCTTTCTTATATTGTTCAATGTACTCGAGCATCTTTACGCGGTCTTGCGTCCCAACGACTATATCTACTCCGGGAATAGCCATAATTTCCGCCGGAGAAGTTTGGGCATAACAGCCAGTTACACAAATAACTGCATCGGGATTTTTGCGGACAGCACGCCGGATGACTTGTCGGCTTTTTTTATCGCCTGTATTAGTTACTGTGCACGTATTAATGACGTACACATCAGAAGTTGATTCAAATTCTACACGGTCATAGCCCTGGCTCTTAAACAGCTGCCAGATGGCTTCGGTCTCATAATGATTTACTTTACATCCAAGTGTTTGGAATGCCACTGTAGGCATGGTCATCACCTCATTAGTTCAAAATGGTAGGAGATAGCAGACAAGGCGTAAAGAGGCGCTGTTTCGGTCCGTAAAATACGAGGGCCGAGTCCACAAGGGATAAATCCGTTGCTCTTTAGCTCTTCTGCCTCTTGCTCTGATATTCCGCCTTCTGGTCCAAAGACAATTAGCAGTTCATCCCCCTGTTGCATGTTGCTCAACAGGTGATGGAACGCCGTCTTCTCTCCTTTTTTGCTTTCTTCTTCAAATGCATATAATTTAAACGAATACTCTTGTCCGATTCGAATTAACTGTTGAAAATCCACCGGCACATTTACTTCCGGCACGCGGTTCCGCTGAGATTGTTCAGCCGCTTCTTTGGCAATTTTTGCCCAGCGTTCTGTCTTTTTGGCTGCCTTTTTCTCATCCCACTTAACGATGGAGCGATCCGCATGAAAAGGGACAAACCTGCTTGCCCCAAGCTCGGTTCCCTTTTGAATGACGAGTTCCAGTTTATCCCCTTTCGGCAGGCCGCTCGCAATCGTGATAGCAACCGGCAGCTCTTTCTCATCATGCAGCCATTTTACGACAAAAGCAAGGGCACGGTCAGTGGAAAGTTCTTCAAGCTCCACCACCGCTGACTCCCCATCCGGAAAAACGACAGATACACAGTCTCCCTCCTTGGCACGCATTACGCGCGCTAAATGATAGAAGTCTTCCCCCTCAATCGTTACTCTTTTATCATTTCCTGGCTTATCATTTAAAAAATATCGCTGCACAGTTGTCACCCCGTCTGCAAAAATATCGTTCAGGCCGTGGCCAAACGGCCGACCGGTCAAATTTGCCTATATGTTTTATGCTATTTTCTATTTCTTTTTAGCAATAATGGCTACCCAATCTTCCATCAAAAGTGTTTCTTCGACATCAAACCCAGCTGCTTGCACAGCTTCTTTTACCTGCTCTTTCTTTTGCCCGATAATTCCTGACGAAATAAAGTAGCCGCCCGGCTTTACCTTTTTAGCTACATCTCCCGTAAAAGAAAGAATGACTTCAGCAAGTATGTTCGCTACAATGACATCCGCCTGTTCATCGATGCCGTCAAGCAAGTTGTTTTTCAATACGGTTACTATGTCGTCCACTTGATTCAATTGAATGTTTTCCTTTGCTGCTTCTACAGCAACTTCGTCAAGATCAAGAGCCGTAACTCTCTTTGCCTGGAGCAGGGCGGCTCCAATACTAAGCACGCCTGAGCCAGTGCCCACATCTACAACATAATCTCCAGCTTTAACATAACGCTCCAATGCTTGTAGACACATAACAGTTGTCGGATGTGTACCTGTACCGAACGCCATGCCGGGATCAAGTTCAATGATTAACTCATCCGTACTGACTCGTTCATATTGCTCCCATGTGGGCACAATTGTAAATTTTTCAGAGATTTTAACCGGATTATAATATTGTTTCCAGGCTGTAGCCCAGTCTTCTTCATAAACTTCCGTAATCTTTACTTCATTGCGGCCAATATCAATGTCATAACTAGCCAAGTTTTTAATGGATTCTTTTATTTCTTCCGCTGTTTCAGAGAGAAAGCTGTTGACAGGCAAATAAGCTTTAACAATAACTACGCCTTCTTCCGGGTAATCATGAGGATTGAGCTCATAAATTTCACCGAACTGATCTTCCCTTTCCCTTATCAGTTCAACTGGATCTTCAATCACAACTCCGCTTGCACCTGCTTCATGCAAAATGTTTGAAATTGGTTCCACGGCTTCATTTGTTGTTTGAATACTAATCTCAGACCACTTCACGTCTTGCCAGCTCCATTCTCATTTAGTCGCGCTTTAACGCACGTTTTACTTTATCAAAAAAGCTCTTTTCCTGTTCATCCAGCACTTCTCCGCTTACTTCAGCAAATTCACGCAGCAAATGCTTCTGCTTTTCACTAAGCTTTGTTGGCGTGATGACTTTCACTCGAATATGTTGATCTCCCGTGCCATACCCACGCACATTCGGCACCCCTTTTCCACGCAGACGGAATTTCGTATCCGTTTGCGTGCCAGCTGGCACCTTCAGTTTAACCTTGCCGTGGATGGTTGGCACCTCAATTTCATCACCAAGCGCGGATTGAACAAAAGTAATCGGGATCTCACAGTAAATGTCATCCCCCTCCCGTTCAAACAATTCATGAGGGAGCACACGGAAAACGATAAATAAGTCGCCCGCCGGACCACCATTAACCCCTGGTTCTCCCTGGCCTGCTACACGAAGCTGCTGGCCATCATCGATGCCTGCCGGGATTTTAATATGGATCTTCTTATTCTTTGTAACTACGCCATCACCGCCGCAAGTGGAGCATTTTTCTTTAATAATATTGCCTGTGCCATGACAATAAGGACACGCACGGCGATTGACAATGCGGCCGAACGGTGTGTTCTGCTCGACATTCAGCTCTCCTGTCCCATGGCAATGGTTACATGTTTCAGGGGTTGTTCCTGGTTTGGCACCTGTGCCCTTACAAGTGTCGCACGTTTCTTCTTTTGGAATTTGTATGTCTGTTTCTTTGCCAAACACCGCTTCTTCAAAACTGATGGTCATCGTATATTGCAAATCAGCTCCCTGACGCGGAGCATTTGGATCTCTTCTGCGACCGCCGCCAAAGAATGTACTAAAAATATCTTCAAAGCCGCCGAAGCCGCCAAAATCCTGTCCGCCAAAGCCCTGATTAGGATCTGTATGGCCGAACTGATCATACTGTGCTCTCTTTTGTTCATCACTTAATATTTCATAAGCTTCTTTTATTTCTTTGAACTTTTCATCTGAACCGGCTTCTTTGTTAATATCCGGATGGTATTTTTTAGAGAGCTTTCGGTATGCTTTTTTTATTTCATCTTTTGAGGCGCCTTTTTCAACGCCGAGCACTTCATAATAATCTCGTTTACTCATATCATTGCCCACTCCCCGATTCATTTCACATAAAGGCTATTTTAACATAATTGCTTAGCAATAGTGAATATTATTCATTGAAAAAAGCCAAAGTCAAGAAACCCCTGACTTTGACTTTTCAATGTCTGAAAGGCAGACGTGTATGGCAATTATTTCTTATCGTCTACTTCTTCAAACTCAGCGTCAACGACATCATCGCCTTTTTGACCAGATGCTTGCTCTTCTCCTCCTTGAGCTTGCTGTGCCTGTTTCGCTGCCTCTTCATATAATTTTACTGATAAGTTCTGCACAATTTCTGAAAGCACCTCTTTCTTCGTGCGGATGTCTTCCAATTCATTTTTCTCAAGCGCGGCTTTTAATTCCTCTTTTGCTTTTTCCGCTTTTTCTACTTCAGCCGCATCTACTTTGCCTTCCAGCTCTTTCAATGTTTTTTCAGTCGTAAATACGAGCTGATCGGCTTCGTTCTTCAATTCTACTTCTTCTTTCAGCTGCTTATCCGCTTCTGCATTTTCTTCCGCTTCTTTTACCATGCGATCGATTTCTTCATCAGATAGGCCGGAAGAAGATTTAATAGTAATATTCTGCTCTTTGCCGGTGCCAAGATCTTTCGCACTGACATTTACAATTCCGTTCTTGTCAATGTCAAATGTTACTTCAATTTGTGGAATACCACGTGGTGCTGGCGGAATATCAGTCAGTTGGAAGCGACCGAGTGTTTTGTTGGCAGAAGCCATAGAGCGTTCCCCTTGAAGAACATGAATATCAACCGCTGTTTGATTGTCCGCTGCCGTTGAGAACACTTGGGACTTAGATGTTGGAATAGTTGTATTACGTTCAATTAACTTAGTAAATACGCCGCCCATCGTCTCAATTCCGAGTGAAAGTGGTGTAACGTCTAGAAGAACAACATCTTTAACGTCGCCAGTTAATACACCGCCCTGTACCGCAGCTCCCATTGCCACTACTTCATCTGGGTTGACCCCCTTATGAGGTTCTTTTCCTGTTGCTTTCTTAATCGCTTCCTGAACAGCAGGAATACGAGTAGATCCACCAACCAAGATAACACGGTCAAGCTCAGATGCTGAAATGCCTGCATCAGAAAGCGCCTGACGCACAGGTCCCATTGTGCGCTCAACTAAATCAGCTGATAGCTCATCAAATTTTGCACGAGTTAACGTTAATTCCAAGTGAAGCGGCCCTGCTTCGCCTGCTGTAATGAACGGCAGGGAAATTTGAGTAGAAGTAACACCTGAAAGGTCTTTTTTCGCTTTCTCCGCTGCATCTTTTAGACGCTGCATCGCCATTTTATCTTTTGACAAGTCAATGCCGTTTTCTTTTTTGAACTCTTGGACTAAATAATCGATAATGACTTGGTCAAAGTCATCTCCTCCAAGGCGATTATCGCCTGCAGTCGAACGAACTTCAAATACACCGTCACCAAGCTCAAGAATCGATACGTCGAATGTACCGCCGCCCAAGTCATAAACAAGCACGGTTTGATCCTCATCCATTTTATCCATTCCATAAGCAAGAGCTGCTGCTGTTGGCTCGTTAATAATCCGCTCAACTTCAAGACCGGCAATTTTCCCCGCATCTTTTGTTGCCTGGCGCTCGGCATCATTAAAGTAAGCTGGAACAGTAATAACAGCTTTTTCAACTTTCTCTCCCAGATAATCCTCTGCATATGATTTTAAATATTGTAAAATCATTGCTGAGATTTCTTGAGGAGAGTATTCTTTTCCTTCTACTTCAACCTTATGGTTTGTTCCCATGTAACGCTTAATAGAAATAATCGTATTAGGATTTGTAATCGCTTGGCGTTTAGCCACTTCCCCTACCTGGCGCTCACCATTTTTGAATGCTACAACAGATGGTGTTGTCCGGTTACCTTCCGGGTTTGGAATAACCTTTGGTTCTCCACCTTCAAGAACCGCTACACATGAGTTTGTTGTTCCTAAGTCGATACCAATTATTTTACTCATTTGCGATTTGCCTCCTTTGAAAATATGTACTGGTTTACTGATTTACTTTTACCATCGACGGACGGATAACGCGATCCTTCAGCCTATACCCTTTTTGAAACTCTTCAATCACTTCATTAGGGCTGTATTGGTCATCGCTGTCTGTCATAACAGCTTGATGAAAGTTCGGGTCAAATTCTTTGCCAACTGCTTCAATCACCTCGACGCCTTCTTTTTCAAGCGCGGAAACCAGACCGTTATACACCATTCCCATTCCTTGGAGTACGGATTGGGTCTGTTCATTTGTCGCTTCCACCTTTAATGCGCGTTCGAAATTGTCCAGCAGCGGAAGAAGATCAGAAATTAAGCTTTGAGCACGATATTTTTCACTTGCTTCACGGTCTAGTTGTGCACGGCGGCGAAAATTATCAAAATCAGCCAGCAAGCGCAAATAACGGTTTTCAGCTTCTTCAAGTTTTTGCTCAAGCTCATTTATTTTTTCAAGAGAAGCGTCTGCTGCAGATTGTTCCTCCTCAGCTGGAGCATCCTCTGCTTGCACAGGAGCTTCTTCTGTTAAAGGCTGTTGTTCCATTTCTTGCTTTTCTTCTTTCTTCAGTTCTTTCTCTTCTGCCATTCGTGTTTCACCTCCTTTAAAGAATAGACGGTTTGATTCCGCCTTTTTGCATAAAGAGAAGGAAATTAGCATAAACACGCTAATTTCCGCCTGCTTCATACTTTCTTTAACTATGATACAAATTTGTTAAAGCTTTTGTCATGTCATGGCTTAAAAAGTCTACAAGACTAATGACACGCGAATATTCCATTCTTGTCGGACCAAGAATAGCAATGGTACCAACTGGTTCATCTCCAACGGAATAAGAAGCGGTGATCAAACTGCAATGCCGCATAGCAGCATTTTTATTTTCTTTTCCGATCTTCACTTGAATACCGGCTGGAACACCACTGATCAGTCGGTATATTCCCTCTTCCTGATCAATCATGTTCATCACAAGTCTAATTTTTTCTACATCGTGAAATTCTGGCTGATTCAACATATTCGTCTTCCCACCGAAGAAAAGCTTTTCATTGGCATGCAAATCTACTGCTTTTACAAACATAGATAATAATGCATCGTGGTTACGAATATGCCGACGCAGCAGCACAACAATTTCTTTATATAATCTATCATGGAGCTCGGAAAGCGGAACACCAATAAGCTTTTCATTTAGTATGTTGACCATTTTTTCAATATCGGAAGCATCTACTCGTTCAGGCAAGGAGAACGTCCGATTTTCAACATGACCCGTGTCAGTGACAATAATCGCAACTGCTGTATCTTGGCCGAGTGGCACAATTTGCAGTTTTTTTAGCTTATTATCTTTCAACTCAGGCCCTAACACAATTGCCGTATAGTTTGTCAGCTCCGATAGGATTTCTGCCGATTTCTGAACAACTTTCTCCAATTCATAGATGCGGTCCACAAAAATGGAATTGATTGTTTCCACTTCCTGATAGTTCAACTTTTTCGGCCGCAGCAAGTGATCCACATAATAACGGTATCCTTTTTCTGACGGCACACGCCCTGAAGATGTATGAGGTTTCTCTATAAAACCGAGATTCTCCAACTCTGCCATATCATTGCGAATGGTAGCTGAGCTAAACGTTACTTCTTCTTTTTCCGCGAGGCTGCGGGAGCCAACTGGCTGTGCAGATCGAATGAAATCATCAATAATTATTTGCAAAATAAAAAGTTGACGATCGGTTAACATCGTTGATCACCTCTGTTAGCACTCGATTGTCAGGAGTGCTAAATCTATAAATAAATTATCAAAATCAGCGATTAATGTCAACGACAGAGCACTTATTACACCGCTCTGTTATTCATTCTCTTCAGTGAGCAAAAATGCTTGAAACACTTCGTTTCCTAAAAGTTTCCCCTGCGCTGTCAGTCGGAGGAATTCATTATCCTCTACCACGAGCAATTCTCTCCCAATCATTTCCTCAATCGGCTTTTTAAATAAGGAAAACGGAGAGATACCAAACTTGTTTTCAAAATGAGAAACTGACACCCCCGCAATTTTGCGGAGCCCAAGGAACATCTCCTCTTCCATCTTCTCTTTTTCAGTTAACTTGCTTTCATGCAGCAAAGGCAGCTGCCCTTCTTGTATGGGAGTCATATACTTTTTCAGCGGCCCATGATTGGATCGCCTAACTCCGTTTATATAAGCATGAGCACCGGCGCCAAATCCGTAATACTGTTCATTATTCCAGTATACAAGATTATGAAGGCTTTCAAACCCAGGACGGGCAAAATTGCTGATCTCGTATTGCTGAAGACCTGAAGCGGCCATTTCCTCTTCAAGCAATTCATACATCGCTGCTTCTGTTTCCACTTTCGGAAGCGGCAAGGCATCTTTTCTCATTAAATTATAAAACACAGTTTTAGGTTCAATAATCAATGAGTAGCCGGAATAATGCGGAAGCTGCAAGCTAAGTGCTTGCTTTAAAGTGTCCCGGAAGTCCGCAAGCGTCTGATTCGGTAGGGCATATATTAAATCAATGCTAATATTGTCGAAGCCAGATGCTCTTGCATCTTCTATCGTAGCAAACACATCACTGCTTGAATGCGTACGTCCGATGGCACGAAGCAATTCATCATTGAAGGACTGTACACCAAGACTCAAGCGATTTACTCCGTAACTTCTCAGCATTCTCAACTTCTCAGCCGTTAAGTCACCTGGATTTGCTTCAAATGTGAACTCCCCATTTGCAAAAGGCAAATAATCTCGGATAGCTTGGCACAGCTTATCGAGTTGCGCAGCATTAAGAGCCGTAGGCGTTCCTCCGCCGACGAAAATGGTATCCAGCTGATCAGAGGGGGCCTGTTCCATGGTCATTTTCATTTCATCAGCCAACGCCCTTATATAGTCGTCCACCGGCTGGTTTTTTAAAAAGACTTTATTAAAATCGCAGTAATGGCAAATTTGCTGGCAAAAGGGAATGTGAATGTATGCGGAACGTATCATGTAAGAAAACTCCTCTTTGTTTGTTCAATAACGTGAAAAAGGGGAAGCATTTGTGCTTTCCCTCTCTCTTTTCCTATTTACTTTTATTATCGTCATCCATTTTCAAGACTGCCATGAAGGCCTCTTGTGGTACTTCAACCGAGCCAACTTGCTTCATGCGCTTTTTCCCTTCTTTTTGCTTCTCAAGCAATTTACGCTTACGGGAAATATCTCCGCCGTAACATTTAGCAAGAACGTTTTTACCCATCGATTTAATGGTGGATCTCGCCACAATCTTCTGGCCGATGGCCGCCTGTACAGGCACTTCAAATTGCTGTCTTGGAATCAAACTTTTTAACTTTTCAACAATTACCTTGCCACGCTCATAAGCAAAATCACGATGGACGATAAAGCTTAACGCATCCACTTTGTCGCCATTGAGTAAAATATCCATTTTTACAAGCTTGGATGTTTTGTATCCAATAAGTTCATAATCAAAGGAAGCATAGCCTTTCGTACTGGACTTTAATTGGTCGAAGAAATCGTAAACGATTTCCGAAAGCGGGATTTCATAAATCACATTTACCCGGTTTTCGTCCATATACTGCATATCAATAAAAATACCGCGCTTATTCTGGGAAAGCTCCATGACCGCGCCAACATAGTCATTTGGCACCATAATCGACGCTTTCACGTATGGCTCTTCCACCGCATCTATTTTTTGCGGATCCGGCATATTGGAAGGGTTATCTACGTTTATTTCTTCGCCATTGGTCATCCGCACTTTATAAATAACGCTCGGTGCTGTGGTAATCAGATCAATTTTAAACTCACGCTCGATTCTCTCTTGGATAATTTCCATATGGAGGAGTCCAAGGAACCCGCAACGGAAGCCAAATCCAAGCGCCTGTGATGTTTCCGGCTCAAATTGAAGGGCGGAGTCATTTAGCTCTAATTTTTCCAGAGCTTCGCGCAAGTCATTGAATTTTGATGAATCGATCGGATAAAGCCCGCAATAAACCATCGGATTCAGCTTTCTATATCCAGGCAGCGCTTCAACTGCTGGATTATGGGCTGAAGTGATCGTATCCCCCACCCGCGTATCGCCTACATTTTTGATAGCAGCAGTCAAGAAGCCAACATCCCCGACAGTCAATTCATCGCGTACGGTTGTTTTCGGCGTGAAGACCCCCACTTCGGTGACCTCGAATTCTTTACCAGTTGCCATCATTCTAATTTTGTCCCCTGCTTTTACTGAACCATCTACGACGCGGATATAGGCAACAACGCCTCGATAAGCATCATATAAAGAATCAAAAATAAGCGCCTTTAATGGAGCTGATGAATCACCTGTTGGAGCGGGCACTTTTTCAACAATTTGCTCTAAAATTTCCTCAATCCCAATACCAGCTTTTGCGGAGGCAAGAACCGCTTCTGAAGCATCCAGACCAATGACATCTTCCACTTCTTGACGAACGCGTTCCGGTTCTGCTGCCGGCAAATCAATCTTATTGATGACCGGTAGAATTTCCAAGTCATTGTCTAAAGCGAGATAGACATTCGCCAGTGTTTGGGCTTCAATTCCTTGTGCTGCATCTACTACAAGGATTGCCCCTTCACAGGCGGCAAGGCTGCGAGACACTTCATAAGTGAAATCGACGTGTCCTGGTGTATCGATTAAATGGAAAATATACTCTTCTCCATTTTTCGCTTTATAATTCAATTGCACAGCATTTAACTTAATCGTAATGCCCCGCTCACGCTCAAGGTCCATTGAATCGAGCAGTTGGCTTTTCATCTCCCGGGAAGACAGAGCATTCGTATACTCCAATATCCGATCGGCTAAAGTAGACTTCCCATGGTCAATATGAGCAATAATCGAGAAGTTTCTGATATGCTCTTGTCTTAATTGTTTCTCTTCATTATTCATGTTTTTTCTTCACTCCTGTTAGTCGGCGCATGTATACTAGCATTGATTATATCAGCCAGAAAAGCAATTGACAATTTACAAAAGTGAAAGCATCTTAGTCAGCTTTAAAGAGTGCGAAAGTGAAGGGGAGACGAAAGTGCACAGAAACACGGTTTACTTTCTTAATCAGAAAAAACCGCTGCCGTGAAAAACGGCCAGCGGGCTCTAACTACTAAATAACGAAGCGGCAGCAAAAGTCACCGCTTCAGCTAATGATTGTCCAACTTTTGAAAATACATTCACCTGTTCTTCCTCTTTTAGTCTTTCTTTTTTTATATACAAATCAACCTCGGCTTCATCTTTTTCAAAAAAGAAAAAGCGGGCTCTTCTTTTTGATTAGCAACCATTTGCTTATAAGGAGACGGCTCCTGCCAATTTTTATTATTATGGAAAGAGCCGATTAATACACCTATAAAGAAAATAGCGAGCATAAGGCAAGTTTTCATCAGAAAAGTTTTCATCAGAATATCCTTTCTTACTGGCGTTTACTGGGATTGTACTGCCTCCGCCTGCCAGTAATAATCTGCAAATATATCTGCAAAGGCCTCTGCTGTTCGATTGAGCTCTTCGAATGTATTGTCTACTCCGCCAAACTCAATTAGCATTGCTTTTTCAGATAAATCCTGATTAAATTTTCCATTCGTATTTTTCCCTTGCTTTAAAATAACTCCTCTAGATAATCCCTTATATTTTTTCTCTAGTAAGTTATGCCATTCCGTTGCCAGTTTTACATTTTTTTCATAGTTGGCATGCTCGGCACCGACAACAAATACGAGCTTTGCATAGCTCTTGCCATTCACAGTAGCAGTCGTTACCTTCTTGCGTTGAGAATCACGATGAATATCGATAAAATACTGTAAATCACGATTATTAGATTGTGCAGAAGCCATAACAGTACGCGATTCCTGGTAAGCCTGGCTGTATTTTTTTCCCGTCTGATTCAGCTTAGCGACAATGTCTGTTTTGTCTACTGTTGTCCCAATTCCTTTAGACTCCAGTGCCTCCTGCAGCATTTCGCCAACTTTCGTGACGTTTAAGGCTGAATGGTGAGCTGAATCAGCAGAAGAAACCCCCTGTAAATACGGCAAGTAGGACTCTCTCGTATGAGTGAAATATACGTATACCTTCTTTTTTCCGTTCGTTGTCAGGGAAGGCGGCGGGCTATCCTTTTCTTTTGGAATCTCTTTAGCCGGGGTTATTACTGCATCATTTCCCTTATCTAATGCCTCATCCGGCGGCTCCGACTCAATTGGCATATTTGTATAGTCTGTACCTTCCCCAGCTACCAATATTTCTCCATCATAAATAGAAAACCCCGGTACTTCTCTTCCCAGAAAGCTGCGCGGGTCCTGGAAACGGACATTCGTCGCGTAACGAAAGGCGAGCTCGCTCAGCGATGGAGGCCGAGCATCTTCAGGCGCGTGCGTCGCAAACAATTTGTTCTCCATCGTATACAAGTAGTAAAGCGCACCGCCAGATATGTGTTCAGCTGCTTCATTAACTGAATGAGAAGAAATTCGATAGTTGTAAGTAAAGGACGTTAATAAACCGGCAACTGAAAAAAGTGTGAGGAGAGAGATCGTAAAAATCATCATTCCCTTTAAGATCGTCGACAAATTAATTGAAAAGAGGTCATACGGCTGGTTCTCCTTCATTGCTCCACCCTTTCTGCAAAAGTCTTGTACTATCGTATGACTTCATCAGAAAAAGCAGAACAATTTTATGAAGAAAAGCGGAGCCGACTGCTTTGCCCCGACAAGCATAAGACGAAATGGCGAAGTGGCGTTCTTCAGCCACATAGCCAGATCGGCTTATGACCTCGAGGAGCAAGGAGGCGTAGCTGGACAACGAAAAGCGGAAGGCGCTCGATTAGTACGATAGGAGATTGGAGGAATTTCTATGGGAGTCTCTTTTTGACTCCTGTAGAAATTTCGAAATCACCGTACGTGCTAGCGCCTGCAGCTGAACAACAAAAAGCGGAGACGGTTCGATGCCGCTGAACACCAGCAACAATACCTATTTTGTAAAGAAACCGGTATTTCCTTGGTCAACTGCTGAGTGTAAGGCCGCATTCAAACAGTTCGCTAATAAATTCGCTGTATCCTTAATAAATAAATCTACTTCCTTTGGTGTAACCATTAAATTATGGCCGAGCGGGGACAACACTTCCCGAATAAGCTGCCGTTTTTCATCTTCAGGCAATATACCGATCATGCCAAGGAACGAACGGCGATTTTCCTCATCAGGCAAGTGTTGCTCTGTCAGTTTATTTTTACCAAAAGAAAAACCGGCAGGCGCGAGCGCACCGGAAGGTCTGTCTCCCTCCTGGATTTCTTTTCCTAAATGTTTCAAGATAAAGTCAATCGTATCACTCGTAATTGAAACAGCATCTACAACAGTAGGAACGCCAATTGCAATAACTGGAATGCCGAGTGTTTTTTCGCTAAGTTCTTTTCTTTTGTTGCCTACTCCTGCTCCTGGTTGAATACCGGTATCTGCGATCTGCACGGTGGCATTAACCCGCTCAATCGATCGTGAGGCAAGCGCATCAATAACTACTAAAAAATCCGGCTTGGTTTTTTCAACCACTCCAAATACAATATCACTCGTTTCAATCCCCGTTATTCCCATCACTCCAGGAATGAGAGAGCTTACTGGCCGGTACCCTTCCTCTACTTGGTCCGGCTGCAACTCAAATAAATGTCTCGTTACCATGATCTCTCTACATACAAGAGGACCGAGAGCATCAGGTGTCACATCTTCATTGCCCAGGCCCACAACAAGGCAGCTTGCGTTTTCTTGAATACCTTTCTTTTTTAGAAAAGCGGCAAATTCATTCGCCAGCACTTTCTCTACTTCATGCTGATGACTCGTGTCGTGGGTGCGGATACCCTGGGATTCTACTGTCAAATAAAGTCCTGCCTTTTTCCCTGTCGCCTTTTCTCCCTCTTCATCGATCGTAACGGAAGTGACTGTTATGTCATTCATTTTCCGTTCTTCTGTTAGTACACCAACGACTTGCCTAGTCTTTCCCTGCCGCTCCTCGGCCATGGCTTTTGCTTCTACAACCAGATCTGTCCTTACCGCATACTGACTTAAATCAAGTGATGATTCTTTCACTATGTCTTCCCCCTTATAAATAAACTTTTACTTTAGTCTGCCCGACTGTGTAAAAGTTCATTCCTTGACACAAATTACAAATGTAACTATTGCAATCTCACCTTCTGTTTGATAGAATAACTTTTGTTCTTATAAGGAAAAATGGAAGTCGAGTAAAAGATAGAATCTCGATCGCTTTTAGGAGGTGACCGGAATGCCAAATATTAAATCTGCTATCAAACGCACAAAAACGATCCAAGAGCGCACAGAGCGCAATAACCAACAGAAATCTGCAATGCGTACAGCTGTAAAGAAATTTGAAGCAGCAGCTGCCAACAACGAGGAAAACGCAAAAGATCTTTTCGCTGAAGCAGCAAAGAATCTTGACAAAGCTGCCGCTAAAGGTTTAATCCATAAAAATGCAGCAAACCGTAAAAAGTCTCGTTTATTGAAAAAGCTAAACGCATAATCAATTAACGTTTCGCTAAATAAAAAAATCCTTCAAGAGGAATCTTGAAGGATTTTTTTATTTAGCCGAGTATCATCTCCGGGCCGTGGGTGACACTGTTGACTTCAGTAAGTATCCTTTATCTGCTTGTTTTCATCAAGCTTTGAAGCTTAAATAAAAACATCTCAATAATAAGCGGTTTCGCCATCGCACTCGTTTTCATTTGCAGGTCACTGTCGGCGAGCATCATCATGATCGAGGCCAGTTGCTCATCTGAAAAATTTCTGGCCTGACCAGCAGCAAGCTTCACTCTAAAGGGATGGACTTTTAGAAAGCTAGCTATTTGCTGCTGACCATATCCCTTTCTCGCTAAATCCTTCGTCTGATAAATCAACCGGAATTGATTAGCGATCACTGCCAGGATCTTAATTGGCTCCTCATTCAGCTTCAGTAGGTCATAGTAAATACGAAAAGCTTTCTCCACTTTCCCCGTTACTACTTTATCAACCAAAGCAAAAATATCCTGCTCTAAAGAGCGAGCTGTTAGACGATCCACCACTTCTACTGTGATTGGCTGCTCTCCGGAAGTGTAAAGAGATAATTTATCAAGCTCTGAAGCAAGCATCATCAAGTCTGTACCCGCAATAGCGAGGAGATGGTCTAACGCCTCTTCGTCTATGTGCGCCTGACTGGCATTTGCACGAGCGCGAAGCCAAGCTTTTAGCTCCTTTTCATTCAATTTATTTGCTTCCATCACTTCTGCATTTTTTTTAAGCAGCTTTGTGACTTTTTTGCGCTCGTCTAATTTTTCATAAGGAGCTGAAAAGACCAATATCGTATACGGTGCCGGATCGGCTATGTATTCCTCAAGCTTTTTCGTATTATGCTCAACCTTATCTTTAGATCGTTCAGCCGTCAAAAATGTTGGATTGTTTAAAATGACTATTTTTTTCTCTCCTATAAAGGGAAAAGTTTCTGCTTCTTCAAGAGCTGTTTCCACGGGGATTTCTTCTAAATCATAGACCGAAAAATTAAAATCCATCTCTTCTTCTGTCAGCACCGACTGAATCAACCTGTGCTTGGTTTCATTAATTAAAAACTCTTCAGTTCCATACAGCAAGTAAATTGCTGACAATTGTTTTTGATCGATTTTTTTCCAAATGGGCATCAATGGCTTTTCTCTCCGTTTTCATGTATGATACTCTCATGTTAAAAAAGCTATTCCCATTTGACAAGGGGAAACTTCCAAAGAAGCTCCCCCGTGATCTATATAAACGCCAGCAACGCTGCCCCAGGAAACAGCTTTGCAGACGGTGATCATGTTAGTTGTATTTTCACCGGATTTGTGAATCTTATTGCAGTTAACTCTTGTCAATGCAGGAATTAGCAAGGACAGTCTGGATTTTTTATAAAGGTTCGTCTATACTATAGATGAAATAGGAGGGGTAGTTGTGAACGAATTTGAAAAAAATGTCCAATCAAAACGTAATGACGCAATAGACTCTGGCGTTGCTTTTGGTGTTTCTTTCGCGTTTTTCGCCATCATCTTCATTATCGCACAGGTTATCAAATTCATTGGATAACTGCCGCAAGAGCCCGACAATTGACGGGCTTTTTCTATTTACCGAGCTAGTCATTTTTCTTTATATATTTTACGGATAGACGGCTGAAAATGTGCCTGTTTCTCCATTCTTATACGCATATACAATCTCCCCGTGAATATCTGTTCGCCAAACTGCAACTCCCTGGTCCTGAAGCCGCTCAATAACTTCCTTATGAGGATGCCCATACCGATTGTTTTTCCCAAGAGAAATAACAGCTGTTTCAGGATTCATGTTGGTTATAAAAGGGGCTGTTGTTGAAGACCGACTTCCATGATGTCCGACTTTTAATACATCTACATCCATAGAAAATTTTTTGAGAAGCTGTGTTTCTCCTTCTGCCTCCATATCTCCGGTAAAGAGCCACTTCTTTTCACCTATTACTGCATAAATCACGATTGAATCGTCGTTTCCTTCATAATGATTATCTGCAGGGGACACAATTTGAAAGTAAGCCTCTCCCTCCTGCCAGCTTTCCATATACTTTCCATAGCGAACAGAAACCCTATGCATGGCAGCCCGTTCAATCGTTTGTTTCATGACAGGTTTGGATTCTGATCCTGGACTAATGACTATCTCCTTAATAGCAATATGACCGAGCAGCTCCTCCGCAGCTCCTATATGGTCATAGTCGCTATGCGTAAGAATTAATTTATCAATGCGGGTAATTCCCTTCCCTTTTAGGTAAGGAAGAAGAACATCACTTCCAATCGAAAAATTTCTCTTTTGCCTTTGCCATTCTTCTTTTTGAAATGGCAGCAACCCACCTGTATCGATTAGATAATTTCCTTTGTTAAACGGAAGGGTAATTAAAATGGCATCTCCCTGCCCGACATCGACAAAGGACACCTCTCCCGTTGCAGAGTACGTAGGAAGCATAACGGGCACACCAATGATGACTACCAGAAAGGCGCTAATCCGCTTCCCATTTAAAGTTTTTTCCCATTGGAGAAAGCCTGCAGCAACGAAAAGACATATGAAAATAAGTAAAAAGTCGTCTGGCCGGCCAGTCGTCATAACAGCTCCTGGCCACTGGCTAATCTTCACTGCTGCTCGATCTACTTGCTCAAGCAAAAAGCGGAGCGGCTCTAATAAGAGATCAACAGGACCTAATATGATACTTAACAAAAAAGCAATGAAAAGGAACGGCAAAACGAAAAAGGAATAGAAAGGGACAAAAAATAAGTTAGCAGCAAAAGAATAGAGGGAAACCTCAAAAAAGTGATACATTAACACTGGCAAACCGGCTATTTGAGAAACAGACGTGACAATGAGCATATTTCTTAAGGGAGAGACGGAAGAAGATAAAATCACTTTCGAAGAGAGGAGCAGAGCAAAACTAATGAGGTAAGAAAGTTGGAAGCCTGCTTGGTAAATAAAGTAAGGATCGTACAAAATAACGAGAATAAAGCTTGTACTGAGGGCATCAAGGGCCGTGAATTTATGATGGAACCGCACGGCTAATAATATGAGAAGAGTCATCAACACAGCTCTGATTACGGGAGGAGACCCGCCAGCTAAGAGTGCATAGACCGGAAGCGAGATAAGCAAGATAAGCTGTGCCGTTTCCTTCACAATACCGATTCGTATCATCGCATAATAAACAAGGGAAGTAATCAAACCAACATGAAGGCCTGAGATAGCAAGCAAATGAATAACACCGAGGCGCTGATAAGCCTCCATTACATCCTCCTCTGTTGATGAGCGGTCACCAAATAATAAGGCAGCAGCAACCGGCTGCAAGCTTTCAGGAAAAGCTGTCTTTAAATGATTGATCCCTTTTAGCCTCCAATGGATGATGCGCTCTTTAACAGATTTTTCTTTTTTTACACACGACGATAACGACAGGCGATCAACTTCAAGCTGCCAAAAGATATGGTTACGCTTGAGAAACAATTGGTAGTCAAATCCATTGCGGTTTCTTTTCCCTTCTGGCTCTTCAAGTTTTCCAGAAACACGACATATCGTACCTGGTAACAATATTCCCTGAAGTTCTTCTGCCTCCGCAGAGGAAGCCAGCCGATAAAGAAGACGCAAATTCTCCTTATTTCCTGCGGTTACGGTTGCTTTCAGCCGGTCACCGTCGATCAATGTTTCATCAGAGAATAACACAGACCAGCTTTCTTCTTTTCCAGTAAAAGCTGTTACATTCCGTTCTTCAGAGAATTGACCCACTAAAAAGCCAAGAACAACACAACTAAAAAAGCTACTCTTCCTCCTCGATCAAATTTAAAGATAAAAAAGAAAGCAGTAGCAGACAGCAGAAAACGGATGCTTCCTAGAACAGGAAGCCCCCATATCAAACCTGAAAGCAGGCCGACTGCCATGTAAATAAGCTTTCCACGCATGATATCTCCTTACAATTTTTTAAGAAAGATGGACAACTTCAATATCTTTCAAAAAATGCTGATTCCACTTGTTTGGATAGGCATTTCTGTAGACAATTTTTTTGATTCCGGCTTGCGCCAATGTTTTTGCACAATTTTCACAAGGTTCATGAGTAACATATGCAGCGGCTTCTTTAAGCTTATCTCTTTCTGCGTGAAGTACAGCATTTAACTCCGCATGCAGACACCGGATACAGCGCTTTTCATCTGACAAAAGGCAGCCCTCTTCATCGCAATGGTCATGGCCATGAATAGAGCCATTGTACCCTGTTGCAATAATATGCTTATCTTTCACAATCACACAGCCCACATGGAGACGGTTGCATGTTGAACGGGTGGAAACTACTTCTGCAATGTCTAAAAAATATTCATCCCAACTCTTTCTGCTCATTCATTCTCACTCTTTCTTTAGCAATATTATTTTTCTTTAGTGTAGCGGCAAGAAAAAGCTTTCGTCAATCCCTCTTACTGTATGACAACGAGCGAAGCCATCTTTTCAAACGTCTTTTCTCCGATACCTGACACATTTTTTAAATCTTCTGGCTTTGAGAATGATCCTGTCGTCTCTCTATAATCAATAATCGCCTGTGCTTTCGCCTTTCCAATACCGGGCAGCTGTTGGAGCTCCTCAACGGAGGCTTCATTTATATTAACCGCACTTCCGCTGCTGTCTGATGAATGTCCTTGTGCGCTTTCCTGCGGTGGAATGACAGCTGCTAGTTCTTCCGGCGGTTCTTCTCCGATTTTTGGTACGTAAATAACCATTTCATCTTGCAGTTTTTGGGCCAGATTAATCGCTGTCCGGTCCGCTTCTTTTTGAAAGCCGCCTGCCTTCGCTACAGCATCGTTAATCCGTTCTCCACTTTTCAACGAATAAATTCCGGGAGCCACGACAGCCCCTTTCATATCAACCATCACAATGGAGGGCTCCTGCTGTTCTTGTGAAGGCACTGGCGGCGAGGAAACCTCCTTTTGTTCGGCCGGTACCATTTCTTTCATTATCGGCTCTTCCGGTGAGGGCGCTTCTTCAGTCAGCTGATAAAGGCCAAATGCAACGAGGGCTCCTCCTGCCCACAAGTACATTTTATACTTGCTAATCAACGCTTTTACATCCATCGTCTTCACCTCTTTCTCATAAACTTCAATTTTTTTCATACATTGTAAGAGCAACTTGCATAAGGAGGAATGCTGAATGAAGATAGGAGTAGCCGGAACAGGCAATATGGGGGAAATTTTAATTGATGCCTTAATTGCATCTAGAGCTGCGTCTGCCTCTGATTTATTGATTATGAACCGGACGAGGGAAAAAGCTGAACGCATTCAAAAAGACATCCTGATATACATGTTTGCGGGAACGTTTCTGAGCTTGTTGATTTATGCGATCTTTTATTTATCTGTGTCAAGCCGCATGATATACACCCGCTTCTTCAAGAGGTCCGGCATTTATTTCGTTCTGAACAATGCGTCGTATCCATTACAAGCCCGGTTAGCACCGCTCAGCTTGAATCCGTCCTTCCCTGTTCATGCATGCGGATGATTCCAAGTATTACAAATAAAGTGTTATCAGGAACCGTACTTTATACGTATGGAGAGAAATGCGAAGAAGATTGGAAAAAAGAAATGGAGCAGCGGATGAATAAACTGTGCAAAGAGGCCGTAGAAATCGACGAGTCTGTCACCCGCGCTGCTTCAGACCTCGTGAGCTGTGGTCCGGCATTTATTAGTTTTTTAACGAGAAAGTTTATTGAGGGGGCAGAGACTACGGGAATGGACCCACAAACAGCAGAAAAGTTAGCGGAATCGATGCTCGCTGGATTGGGAGAACTATTTAAACAAAAGGAATACACTCTTGCTCAATTAGAGGAAAAAGTATGTGTAAAAGGAGGCGTAACAGGAAAAGGAATTGCTGTGTTAGAAGCAGAAACCGGAGATATGTTCACAAAACTTTTTCAAGCGACTCATGAGAAGTTTGCCGAAGATAAACAAGAAACAGCAGCGCAATTTGGAATCCCTTAATACTATTCGCTCTCTAGTAAGTAAATCCTCTTTATTTTATGAAATAATAATTTTAAAACATAAAACTGGAGGAACGAAAATGCATTTGTTCCTCCAGTTTGAGAATGAAAAGCTATATCACTGGATTCTTGCTTCACTAACAGGCGGGACTGTTTTTACAAGCGAAAAATATTCTCTCGCTCGTTTCTTTTGGAGGCTGCCCAGTGAAATCAGCCGTTATTTCAATGTCGGTAAACCCAGTTTCTTGAAGCCATCCTCTATATTGTTCACTTGCAAACGAACGCTGGACATGCCATTCATCAAACCGCTCATATAACTCCAAGCCTTCTTCACGGACAAAGAAAGTAAGTTCATGTTCAATGCTATCTGGCTGCTCGCCGTCGAAACAATTCCAGATATAAGAGACGGTATCATCAACAGCTGTAAAAGTCCCGTCCTTAAAAATGCGACGCATTTTATATAAAGAATGGACATCGAACAACAGCAATCCACCCGGCTTCAGATGTCTTTGTACCGCTCGAAGTGTAAGCTTTATGTCCTCTTCTTCTGTTAGGTAATTAAGAGAATCGCAAAAAATCGTTACCGCATCAAATTGTCCAAGCCCTTCCAAGTTACGCATGTCCTGCTGAAATAAAGGGATAGACAGCTGTTTCTTCTCTGCTTTTTGCCGGGCTGCGAGCAGCATGCTGTCCGATAAATCGACGCCCGTCACATCCCATCCTGCTTTTGCTAGACGCCAGGTAAATTCGCCCGTACCGCAAGCAAGGTCTAACACGCTTTTCCCAGATAGCCCGGATGTATGCTGCTGAAAAAAATCCATCCACTTATCATAGGGAACGTCTTCCATTAAAAAATCGTACACACTGGCAAAACGTTCATATGTCATGAAAGCAACTCGCTCTCCACATCCAGCTCAGGCGCATCTCCCCAAAGCCGCTCAAGATTATAATAAAGCCGTTCCTCTCGATGGAATACATGGATAATCAAATCGCCAAGGTCAATCAATACCCATCGCGCTTCATCAAATCCTTCCATCCGTTTCACTCCGTAGCCAAGCTCTTCCGCCTGCTCCTTAACTTCACGGGCAATAGCTTGTACCTGCTTATCAGAATTCCCATGACAGATCATAAAATAGTCCGCCATTAATGAAATTCCCTGCATATCTAAAACGACAATATTCTCCGCTCGCTTGTCATCTGCTGCATTAACAACTCGTTGTAAAAGTTCTGGTTGACCCATTAATTAGCCCCCTCTTTTTTCATCGTTAAATCATTGTACGTATGAAAGGTATCCGGATAAACCGGCTGATTTTTTTTCATTAAAAATTGAATGGTATTTTTAACGCTTGAATTAAAGCAGCGTCTAAATTATTCTTTGCTAATTCGCGTACCTCTTCCACGCCCGGAAAGTGACGCCCCGGCTCAATATAGTCCGCAACATAAACGACTTTTTCAAGCAAAGTCATTCCTATTCTTCCCGATGTGTGATAACGAATAGCATCCAATACTTCTTCATCTTCTATACCAGCTTCTTTTTGCACTAAATAAGCGCCTACCGGAGCATGCCACAGCTCCGAATGAAAGGCCAGCAATTGCGGGTCCATCTGTTGCTGTTCAATGATCGTCGCCATCTCTTCTTTTGGACGAAACTTTGCATAATCGTGAAAAATGGCAGCGAGTTCGGCTTTTTCAACATCCGCTCCGTATTTTTCAGCCAGCATAATGGCCGTTTCTACTACACCAAGCGTATGAACGTAGCGATGTTCTGTTATTTGCTTTCTTACTAGCGAAAGCGCCTCCTCACGTTTCATATAAACGATTCTCCTTTATATAATCGATGACCTGTTCGGGCAATAAATAACGCAATGTTCCTCCGCCCGCCGCTCTTTGCCTCAGCATCGTAGAAGAAAGGTGGATTTCCGGTGCTTCAATAAGCCGCACTGGATATGGCGTCTCTACTGAATATCCCGGCCTGCGCACTCCAACAAATGTGATCATACGGCTCAGTTCATCAATTTTATACCATTTGGGCAGGTATTCGATCATATCACCACCAATGATAAAGTAAAACTCGGTTTCAGGCTCCCTCTCCTTTAACATTTTCATCGTATCAAACGTATAAGAGGTTCCTTTCCGCTCAATTTCTATTAATTCCGTGGAGAAATATGGTTGCCCATCAATAGCTGCTTGCAGCATGCAAATACGATCTTCGTCACTGATACGATGATCAATCTCCTTGTGCGGCGGAACATAGTTAGGCATAAAGCGGATCTCATCTAAATGAAGAGCCTCCAGCACTTCATTGGCTATGATCAAATGACCAAGATGCGGCGGGTTAAATGTGCCACCTAAAATGCCCGTCTGTTTTTTCATCGCGGCAGTTCAATCCTTTTGCTTTCTCTGGATTCTTTATATAACACAATGATGCTGCCAATCACCTGCACAAGCTCAGCACGGGCTCCTTTAGCTAGCTCCTCTGCTACCTCACGCTTGTCTTCCCCGCAATTTTGGAGAACGCTCACTTTAATCAGTTCACGCGCTTCAAGCGCATCGGCGATTTGTTTAACCATATTTTCATTTACTCCGCCTTTCCCCACCTGGAAAATTGGATCTAAATGATGGGCTTTCGAGCGTAAAAAAGATTTTTGCTTAGTTGTTAACATAATTGCCTCCCAATTGATGACGTACAATTTCTTCCATTCTATTGATATCAGGCGTTTGGCCTGTCCATTTTTCAAAAGCAAGCGCTCCTTGATAAACGAACATTTTTAGTCCATTTTGGATGCGAGCTCCTTGCTTTCTCGCTTCTTGTAAAAGCTTGGTTTCCAAGGGATTATAAATAATATCCGAAACAAATGCCCCGGCTTGATCTTTTCAACTGAAATAGGACTCTCCCCGATAAGCGGCGACATTCCGATCGACGTCGTTTGGATAATAATATCGTACTCTCCCAGCTGTTCTGCTGCTTCATTGATTGTTTTTACTGTGCTTTTCACAGGATAAGGACAGCTCTCCACAAGGTTCATTGCTTTTTCAGACGTTCGGTTAGCCATGTCAATCCGGGTTACGTTCTCTGAAGCAAGCGTGTAATAAATCGCACGTGCTGCCCCTCCTGCTCCGATAAGCAACACCCGTTTTTCTTCAAGAGGCGCTCCATAGGCTTCTCGAAGTCCACGGGCAAATCCTGCTCCATCTGTATTGTACCCTGTCCATCCTCCATTTTCACGAACAACCGTATTCACCGCTCCAATTGCTTTTGCCAATGGATCGACTTGATCAAGCAAAGGCATAATCGCTGATTTATGAGGAATCGTTACATTAAATCCTTGTATGCCAATTACCTTCATTCCCTGAACAGCCGTGGCTAAGTCATTAGGCGTTATATGAAAAGGATGATAGTAGCCATCAATGCCGAGGCGAGTGAACGCATCATTGTGCATGGCAGGGGACATCGAATGGGCAATTGGATCACCGATGACACCAAATAATTTTCTCATTGCTTCTCTCCCCTAAATTAAAGATTTCCGCAAAAATACATTGACACCTTTCGGCACATGAGCAGCCACTTTGGCCCCTGGTTCATTGATAGTAACCCATCCGAGCCCAGAAAAGACTATGTCCACTTTGTCTTCCTTAATCATAAACTCATGGCGTATCAATGGAGGAAATGTCTCTATTTCTTCCCTCCGTGGCGGAGTCAGTAACTCCCCGGCATGCACGTTGTACAACTCATCTGCTTTTTCTAATTTTGTGCGATGAATCGTTAATTCATTTGACAAATAACAAGTAAAGGAACGGCGGCCGCCCGCAAGATAATCAAAGCGGGCCAGCCCTCCAAAAAACAACGTTTGCTGTTCATTCAGCTGAAAGATCTTTGGCTTGATCTCTTTTTTCGGTGTAATGTATTTTAAATCCCTTTTATCTACGAAGTGAGCCATTTGATGATGATTAATGATCCCCGGCGTGTCAACAAGAAAATGGCCGTCATCCAGCGGGATCTTGATCATATCCAGCGTCGTGCCTGGAAAATGGGAGGTAGTAATGACATCTTTCTCTCCCGTCCCCTCCTTGATGATTCGATTAATAAACGTCGATTTTCCTACATTTGTACAGCCGACCACATATACGTCTTTCCCGTCTCTATAACCGTCGATTGCCTGCATGGCTTCTTTCATAGAAGCTCCTTTAGCTGCGCTGACCAGCAGCACATCGACCGGCTTTAAGCCAAGCTCTTTTGCTTGCTGCTTCATCCAATGAACTAGCTTATTTTTTTTCACTGATTTAGGAAGCAGATCCACTTTGTTGCCGATTAATAGGACAGGGTTTTTTCCAACAAAACGATGCAACCCCGGAAGCCAGCTTCCATTAAAATCAAAAATATCAACAATTTTTACGATTAAGCTGTCTGTCTGTCCCAGTGTATTTAAAATTTTTAAAAAGTCGTCATCTGTCAATGAGACATCCTGCACTTCGTTATAATTCTTTAAGCGAAAGCAACGCTGGCAGACGATCTCTTCTTTTTCAAGAGCTGAAGCCGGTGCGTAGCCAAGTCCTGCAGGATCCTCTGTTTGCACGCTGATCCCGCATCCTATACAAATGATGTTTTCGTTATTCACTTACTTTCCTCCCATTGAATTAAACCTTTTCGTTTAAAGGCATTCATGATCCGCCGTTCAATCCGGCGGTTGAATTTTGTCCAGAAGCCATCTGTCTGGGCAACAGGCACCACTAAAATCGTATAAAAACCATTGCGGTTGCCGCCAAATATGTCCGTTAGCAGCTGATCGCCAATAACAACTGTTTCTTCCTTTTTCACTCCTAAGATTTTAACAGCTCTTCGAAATGCTTTTCCCATTGGTTTGCGAGCCTCAAAAATATAAGGAATCTCAATTGGCTGCGAAAAAGCACTAACCCTTTTTTGATTATTATTGGAAACAATTAGTACTTTAATGCCTGCTTTTTTCATCTCATCGAACCAGTTTAACAATTCTGGTGTAGCATCCGGTCGATCCCAAGCTACTAATGTATTATCCAAATCGGTAATGATGGCTTTCATTCCTTTGGACTTCAGATACTCCGGTGTAATATGGAAAATGCTTTTTACATACCTGCTTGGCAAAAATTTCTTTAACAATCCCTGCACCCCGTTCTTTTGGCTTTCATTGCCTTTATCATAGCGGATTTTAGCTATTGTGACAAAATAAAACGTACATCAACAATATTTAAATTTTTACAATAAATAAGAAATATTTTCCGACATTTTTTTCATCTCTTTATTGTGGATAACTTTATACACATTATCCCTTTAGTTTTTTACCCTTTCCACCTACTTAAACACAACCTATCCACACTTTATCCACTTCATCCTGTGGATAAAGGAACACTTGTTCTTTTTGTTTATATTTAGTAAAGTGGGGTAGTAAACTACTTGAACCTAACATCTTATGCGACTTCATCTATTATAGACCACTTATTTTTTTGGAGGTGAATAAAGAATGAACCGCATTTCAGATGATTTATTATTGGAAGCTTATGCAAAAGCACGCAAGCTCGAGCTTAGCCGTGACTTTATCTTGTTGATTGAAGATGAATTAAAAAAGAGAGCTCTTTACTATCAAGTAAAAGCACACTAATAGAAAGCACTTGCTTAAGCAGTGCTTTTTTATACGAGTGTGCCCACTTTTTCACCAACCTTTATTTCGCAAGGCACACTCAGCCGCTCATTCCATGCAAATGTCCCGGGCTCAAACAAAAGAACAACCGTCGAGCCGAAATTAAAATAAGCGACTTCTTCCCCCTGTCTCCAAGTTAGCCCGTGATGAGAGCGTTCAATCGAATTTACAAACATGGCTCCTACTTTTACTACCGCCATTTTTCCAGAATCAAATTCCAGCTCCGTAATTTCTCGATAATTTTTAGCAAGAGGTTTTCTGCCGTATTTTAAACCGTGACTATTGACAGGATAAGAGTGTTTGCCAAGCGTCCATTTTTGAACGACCCGGCCGTTGATCGGACTATGAATTCGATGGTAATGGCTTGGACTCAAGTAAAAAACGAGAAATGTCCCTTTCTCATAACCAGCTGCTTTTCCACTGTTACCAAGCATTTCAGTCACAGAATAAGGCTTTCCTTTCACCATTATTTCATGGCCGCTCGTAATCATACCTTTTTCTGCAAGCAGCGCATCGACAGGACTCACAACATGATCGTCTCCATAATCAATCGTCCTTGCGTCCGGCAGCAACTGGCGCATAAAGAAATCATGAAGTGTTTGATAATGTTCAACCGGATGAGCCATTTCTTGCTCATTGACCCTGTATGCTTTCATAAAAGGGCGGATCATCGGCTTACTTAGGGAAGAACTTGTATATCGTTCAAGGAGTCGTGAAGACCACCTCTTATTTGTCAGTTCAATAAAAAAGCGATATAAGTAGCGTTGCACGATTCAACCTCCAAAAATTTAAAAAATCCTATCCACTTTATGGTATAATAGATCATCATCAAAATATTATTATATAATAAACTATCAGCAGATTTCCTGCTAAATTCGAGGAGAGTGTAAATTTGTTTATTTCTCAAGTTATAGATATCACTATAAAGAAAGCAAAAGCTCAAACAGCCAACGTGCTAACATTAGGTAATTTAGCTTTAGGCGGCTTTTCTATCTTAATGACGATGCACGCTCAGTACCATCTTGGCCTGCTGCTTATTTTCATAGCGGCCCTTGCTGATCGTTTTGATGGAATGGTTGCCCGCAGAATGAATATTGAATCTGAATTAGGCAAGCAGTTGGATTCGATGTGCGACATTATCTCTTTTGGGGTGGCTCCCGCTCTGTTACTTTATATAGGAATCTTATCTGAGTTTGGCTTTCCTGGATCCTTTTTCACGGTCTTCTACATCGGCTGTGGAGCTTTTCGGCTAGCTCGCTTCAATATTTCTGAGAACAACGGCTATTTTCACGGCTTGCCGATCACAGCAGCTGGATGCTTGCTCACCCTTAGCTATTTAGCTATTCCTTATCTTCCCATGCCTTCATTCATGGTTATTATTATGTGCTTATCCTTATTGATGATTAGCCCTTTTAAACTAAAAAAGGTTTAAACCTCCCCGGGAAATCCCCGGGGTTTTTTATTGCCATTAGTAAAAACCATCTGCTTTTCTCGCCTTCCTTTTTCTCTTTCATATGACATTCCTCGCCTTTTCTTCGAAAATTCAAGAGGACAGGCAAATCAGCGGCCCCTCTCTCATACACTTAGGACAACAGCGGATTTACCAAAGGAGGAGGTTCAATGCTCGGCATTCTTGCTGCTCTATCTTACGCGGTAAAAGAATTAATTTTCTTTGTCTCCTATGTAAAAAATAACGCCTTCCCGCAGCCTTTGTCTCCTAAAGAAGAAAGGATCTACTTAGAGAAAATGGCAAAAGGCGATGCAGAGGCCCGCAACAAGTTGATCGAGCACAATCTTCGGCTTGTCGCACACATTGTGAAGAAGTTTGAAAATACTGGAGAGGATTCCGAAGATCTTATTTCAATCGGAACGATTGGTTTAATTAAAGGGATTGAGAGCTACTCAGGAGGAAAGGGGACAAAATTAGCTACATATGCCGCGCGATGTATTGAAAATGAAATTTTAATGCATTTGCGTGCCTTGAAGAAAACAAAAAAAGACGTCTCCCTTCAAGACCCAATCGGACACGACAAAGAAGGAAATGAAATCAACCTGCTCGATATTCTAAAGTCGGAAGATGAGGATGTGTTGGAGCATATTCTGCTGACAATCGAGCTGAAAAAAGTATTGAAATTTTTACGAGTCCTGGATGAACGCGAGCAAGAGGTGATCATTGCTCGCTTTGGTTTAAATCAAAATGAAGAAAAAACCCAACGGGAGATCGCTAAAGAGCTTGGCATTTCCCGCAGCTACGTATCACGAATTGAAAAGCGTGCCCTTATGAAAATGTTCCATGAGTTCTATCGTGAAGAAAAAGGTAGGGGGCATTAGAGAACTAAGAGCGGCTTCCACGAGAGAAGCCGCTCTTAGAAAAATAAAAATATCTATCGAGATCATCCTTCAGCGATAAGCTGACAGCTCTGTCTTTCTGTTTGTCCAGCTGCAGCAGCCAGCCCGTACGGCGGTTTCGTCCTCTCGGGCGGAGCCAAAGAGCGCCTCCTTGTCGAGGCCTCCAACCTCCTATCGGGCCAAACAGGCTGCTTCCGCTTTTCTTGTCCAGCTGCAGGCGCTTAGCAGCTAGTAGACTTCCTGCTCCTTCCTTCGATAAGTCCACATCGAATCGCTTTCGCTCTTCGTGTTTCCTTTATCTCCTGCGAAGCTGTCCAGTCTTCTATACGCTGCTCGGCAAGCGCCTTCCGCTTTTCTGTTTTAATCAATTGTAATGGATACTAGCACTCCCATAATTGTAGCAAGCAGCAATCCCATAATCATCATGACCATTCTTCTTCACTCCTTACATACTCAAAAAGCTATTTACTATTAATGTACCACAAATGGAATGTAGTGTAGCACGCTTTTCACAAATTATTCACATTTCATTGACGGGACAATTGATTGACGATCCCCACGACAAGATTGGCCGAATGGCGGGCTGCTTTTGGCAGGAATTGCTCGAATGACACATCGGATTCTTTGCCCGCAATATCGGAGATCGAACGAATAATTACAAATGGAACACCAAATTGATAAGCTACCTGAGCAATGGCCGCTGCCTCCATTTCAACAGCTTGCAACCCATTAAATTTCTTTCCTACCTCAAGCACACGCGCTGGATCGCTCATAAATGCATCTCCTGTCGCGATCAGCCCTTTCACTACATGTTCCTCTCCAGCTTCGCTCGCACAGCCCACGGCAATGCTAATCAGCTTTTCATCCGCTTCAAAAGCAGCAGGAAGCTGTGGTACCTGGCCGTACTCATAACCAAACGCCGTCACGTCTACATCATGGTGGCGCACTTCTGTAGAAATTACAACATCCCCTACATTAAGCGCAGGATTTAGCCCACCCGCTGAACCTGTATTGATCACAGCGTCCGGCCGGAAATGATGCAGTAAAATGGCTGTCGTCATTGCAGCGTTGACCTTTCCAATACCAGAGCGCAGCAGAATGACCTCAGCCCCATTCAATGTTCCAGTTGTAAACTCGCTATTAGCTATCGTTTCCACTTGACGATTTTCCATTTGCTCGCGCAAAATTACCACTTCTTCTTCCATTGCTCCAATAATTGCTATTTTCACTTTCTTCTCCTCCGTTCTTTCCATGTACCTGTCTCATTTTAGCATTTTTTTCACAGAACTGCTTGCCACTTCTTCCTTTTATCTTGTATACATAAGAAGAAACTAAACTAATTTGAAAGGGGAAAGAGCATGCAGTTTCAACTCGACTTAATTGAAGATAAAATTGAATTTTTTGAAGCGACTACCCTCGCTTCTCTAGAGAAAAAAATTGCTGAAAAAATCGAACAAAACCGAGCTATTCTGTTAGGTGTCCACTCGGTCAGCCATCAGATGCAAATTGATGCAGATGGTCATAAGCACTTTTCAGCTGTCGTTCACTTTAAAGCCAAGTAAGAAAAACAGAACTTCCTATTTGGCCTGATAGACAAAAAATGAGGAGACCCGCCAATGCGCGTCCCCTCTCAAAACTTACCGCCCTTTATCATTATGCTTTAGCTTGTACATTTTTACCGGCTTCCAACCCTCGCCGTCCACCCAGTTTATATATACACGATAGGCGTTGTTCGGGTCACTTTTTGGCGAAATGGTTCCGATTGCTCCTTGAGGGCCATCTCCGCTAATATACCAGACGATCATTTCTTCTTGAGGAATACCTGTTGCATAAGATAACGCTTCTTTCTTCTCTTTCCAATCCACTGAATTGCTATCAAATGAAGAAGTATGCTGTCCTGATTGCGAAGTGCCGACGCCTGTCCAATTTGGGTTCTCTATTTCTTTTTCAACATTTGGCTCATCGCTCTCTTTTTCGATGACTCCTTCTTGATCATTTTCTTTCTTCTCTTGCTCATCCTCTTTCTTCTCTTCGTCTGTTGTGTCTTGGTCTGTTGTGTCTTCTTCCTCATCTGTTACGTCAGATGACGGCTCATCTTGCTTATTAGCCGAAGATTGTTGCGTCTCCGTTTTCGGCTTAGGCGGCTGTGCAGCTTCTTCTTTTCCACCGCCTGAAAAAATAGTGAACGCAACAACAACAATTAAAAGAACGACAACAGCAATGGCGGTATTTAAAATTCGATTTGTTTTTCTTCGTTTAGATTTTCTTTCTGTACGTGATGGCTGTGCCATGTTACGACTCCTCTCTCTTTGGCATCATTCACATTTTATCATGTCTCTACTTGAACATGAAGTTATTTTAACCGAAAAAAGCGCTAAAGACCTACTGTCTTTAGCGCTTTTTTCTATTCATTATTTAATTGAGACGATTTTCACTTTCATTTCTCCGCCAGGTGTCTGCACGATGACTTCATCGCCCACTTCTTTGCCAAGCAGACTTTTCGCAATCGGAGAATCGTTTGAAATTTTCCCTTCGAATGGGTCGGCTTCTGCACTACCAACGATTGTATAAGCTTCTTCTTCACCATCCGGCAGCTCAATAAATACAACTGTCTTTCCTAAAGAAACGACGTTGCTGTTATCCTCTTCAATGATTTCCGCATTGCGAATCATTGCCTCAATTGTGCCGATGCGCCCTTCAACAAAGGCTTGCTCCTCCTTCGCTGAATCGTACTCGGAGTTTTCCGATAAATCCCCGAAACTGCGGGCAATTTTAATTCTTTCTACAACCTCCTTGCGCTTAACGGTTTTTAAATATTCTAGTTCTTGTTCTAACTTTTCTTTCCCCTCTTTAGTCATTGGGTATACTTTTTCTGTTGACAAGTCCCTTCCACTCCTTTTCATCTCGCTGCCTTCCTTGGTGAGGAAAACAAGTAAACATGAGCAGGCTGCCTCATTTAGAGCAGCTTTTGCCGCATTCATATATAGGGAAAGCGTTTTCCTCTATATATGAGCGCGCCATAAGCCCGCTCCAATGGTTGAGACAGCCTTTGTTTTTAAAAGATTATGTCTGTTTCATAAAAAGATACTATAAAATGGCTTTTTGTTCAAGAACCGTTTGAATTTTTGTTACCATGAGGTCGATGGCTACATGATTTTGGCCACCTTCCGGGATAATAATATCTGCATAGCGCTTCGTTGGTTCAATGAACTGGTTATGCATCGGCCGGACTATATTTAAGTATTGATCAACGACAGATTCAAACGTACGTCCCCGCTCCTTAATGTCCCGAATCATCCGGCGAATAATGCGCAAATCTGCATCCGTATCAACAAATAACTTAATATCCATTAAATCACGCAGACGCTCATCCTCCAGTACGAGAATGCCTTCAAGTATAATGACATCTTTCGGCTCCATCCGGATCGTTTCAGCCGAACGTGTATGCCGAGCATAATCATACACCGGCTTTTCGACTGCTTTGTATTCCAATAAATTTTCAATATGACTGATGAGTAAATCGTTATCAAAAGCAAGGGGATGATCATAGTTCGTCTTCAGCCGTTCTTCAAATGGCAGATGACTTTGATCTTTATAATAATAGTCTTGCTCAATAACCATAACAGAATGTCCTTTAAAATGCTCGGCAATTGACTTTGTAACGCTCGTTTTGCCGGAACCGGAACCGCCGGCAACACCGATGACAACTGGCTTTTGGTCCATGAAACTTATTCAAGCCCCTTTCGCATCATGTTATTTGGGTACACTGGTTTTGCTGTTTTAAAACGGACAATTTGCAGCGGGTGGCGAGCGGCATCCAACTCATTCCCCTGCTCATCCCATATCACCTCTACCGTTTGTGTGAAACCTTCAATTTCCGGACCAAAGAACTCGACTTCGTCTCCCGGGCGGAAAAAGTTCCGTTGTTGCAGAGTAACGATTCCTGTCTCTTCTTCATAATCAAGAACAAGTCCGGCAAAATCATATGAAGCTTTTTTCCCATGAACACCAAATAACTGCTCTTCTACGCCAGGAGTGCCTTCGAAGAAAGCCGGAGCTGCTGGGCGGTTCGCACATTTTTCAAGTTCATCGAGCCATTCCTGCTTGATTTGAAAATGATCTGGATCGGCACAGTAAGCATCAATTACCTTTCGATAGACACTAACCACTGTCGCAATGTAGTGAATGGATTTCATACGGCCTTCAATTTTTAAGCTGTCTATGCCTAACTCAATGAGCTTTGGAATCGATTCAACAAGCTTTAAATCTTTTGGACTCATCGCAAAAGGCGAATCATCCTCAGAAAATAAAGCCTGTTCGCCGTTATCCTCAAGTGAATAAAGGTCATAGTCCCAACGGCATGACTGACAGCATCCTCCCCGGTTTGAATCACGGGCCGTCATATGATTACTCAGAACACAGCGGCCTGAATAAGCAATACACATTGCACCGTGAATAAATGTTTCAATTTCAATATCAACCTTTTCCTTCATTTCACGCATTTCTTCACTTGTTGTTTCTCGAGCAAGAACAACCCGGTGCAGCCCTTCCTCTTTCCAGTACTGAACTGCACGCCAGTTAGACAAAGATTGCTGTGTGCTCAAGTGGACTTCCACTTTTGGTGCAACACGCCGGCATGTCTCAATAATAAGCGGATCTGCGACGATAATACCGGTGATGCCAGCCTCCTGCAATCCTCGCAAATAGTCTTCGAGCCCGTCTATGTTCTCATTGTGCGCATAAATGTTAGTTGTTACATATATTTTGGCCCCATATTTTCGAGCAAACTCCACGCCTTCTTTCATTTCTTCTAATGTAAAGTTTCCCGCATTTGAACGAAGGCCATACTCTTGACCGCCAATATACACAGCGTCTGCTCCGTAATGAATAGCGATCTTTAATTTCTCAAGTGTGCCTGCTGGCGCCAGCAATTCTGGTTTTTTCACAATAACCCGCTTGCCGTCAACGACGGTTGAAATCTTATCGTTTATAACCGCACTCACGTTTGTTCCTCCTTTTTAATAAACCGTTTCCTTGAAGAAGAAGCCTGTATCTAATGGGCGGTGTTCCGGCTGTAACTCTTCAATTTTCTCGAGTAATTCTTCTTTCACTTCTTCGTACTGCTCAGAATCCTCTACACATAAATCAATAGCCTGGCGATAAAGCCTCGTCACTTCCAGTAAATATTCCGGTGAATGCAGGATCCCATCAATTTTGAAGCTGTCAATCCCCGCTTCTACCATTTCCTCAAGCTCGTCGATCATGCATATATCATTGGGACTCATAATATGGGTACCGTTTTTATCTTCGAAGATCGGATATTTATTTCCGCGCTCTTTATCGTATAAAAGCATGTTTTTCGCTTCTCTGCGATTTTCGATCTCCATCACTTTCCCCTGATACTCAAAATAATGGCCTAAAAGCGGCCGTTTAGATTGAAACATACATGTCATGCCATGTACTTGCACCTCAATGGCAACTTCCGCGTGCTCTTTTATATCAATCATCTCATCCATGCTTAATTCACGGGCAAGAACAGCTCTCACAGCCCCGCGTTTTCCCCAATAGTTACAAGTGAAGTAATTTGTTGCTGTAGTTTCTGTATTCCAATGCAGCGGCATATCAGGTGCTACTTCACGAACAGCCATTAGTACAGCAGGGTCTCCAAAAATAATGGCATCGGCTCCTGCTTCTTTGATAAATGCGATATACTCATCCAGTTCATTAGCTATTTCATTATGAAAAATAGCATTAACTGCCACATAAGCTTTCTTTTCTTTGCTATGAGCCTTCTCAATTGCTTTTTTAATTTCTTCTCTGCCAAACTCTCCCGCAAGGCGCAATCCATAGCGCTGCTCGCCAACAACAAATGCATCAGCTCCTGCCTCTGCAAGAAGCTCAATCGCTTCTATGTTATGCGGAGTAACAAGCAATTCTGGTTTTTTCACGTTATTTCCCACCTCTTTTGCGGCTAACTGCTAAACCATCTCCGACCGGGATGATTGCCGTATCAAAGTCCGGATGATTCATCAGCCACTCATTGTAAGATTGAATTTTCTTTACTAAATTAATCATTCGTTTTGACTCTACCGGGATGCCGGCAACATAGCCTTTGAACAACACATTGTCTGTATATACCGTGCCCTCTGGCACTAAAAAAGCGGAATACCCCTCAAAAAATCGAGTGTACTGTCCTTTAGCAGCATCAATAAAAATCGCATCGTACGGACCCTTTTTTCCTGCCTCTGCGATTAAATCGAGCGCATCACCGAATAACACCTCTATCCGGCTTTTGCAATCTGAACGATGGATATAATCAATAGCCTGCTGATAGCGCGATTCATCCCTTTCAATGGTGATGATCTCTGTCTCTGGAAGGGCTGCAGCCATCCGCAAGGCTGAATAGCCTATAGCCGTTCCTATTTCTAAAATCCGCTTTGGCTGCTGAATACGCATGATTTGCAGCATGGCTTCTATGCCGGCTGGCTCCATAATTGGCACTCCATGTTCCTTAGCAAAAGCTTCCATTTCAATAAATAATGGGGCACGGCTTTTAATCAATGATTCTATATAATGATGAATAATATTGTCCATAATACACCCCTTCTCCAAAAGGCCTGACTGTGCCTTATGTAACTGCGACGATCTCCTGCAACCGAACCTTTCTCCATCCTTATGAGGCAGGCATGGCTATCACAAAAAACTTTCCTGTTCAAATTAAATAATGGGGAAGCCACATTTCCATTGACAAGAAAAAGAAGAAAGCCTGTCAGCTTTCTGCTTGATGGTATTTCATTAACTTGTCTTTCCCAAAAACACTTGAACTATTTTATCACAATAGCATAGGAAAAGCGATCCTTCTGTCTATTGCTTTTGCTGTTCTTGGTAGTTCGTAATGTATTTTTCCTTTAATTTGCTATGCTCTTCTAAAGTTTTAGCATAGTATACATCCCCTGCAGGAGAAGCAAGGAAATAAAGGAAATCCGTATTTTCAGGATTTAAAGCTGCCTCCATAGATGAGACACCGCTATTGCCAATCGGTCCTGGTGTCAATCCTTTTACTTTGTAAGTATTATATGGAGAATTCACTTTTAAATCTTCATACAGAACACGTTTTTTATGTTTGCCGAGTGCATACAGTACTGTTGGGTCTGTTTGTAGCGGCATACCCGCTGCCAGACGATTATAAAATACGCTCGAAATTTTATGGCGGTCCGCTTTTTCCGTAGCCTCTTCCTCGATTAAGGAAGAGAGAGTCAACAATTTATGAGTGCTCATTTTTTTTGCAGCCATAGCTGTCCGATACTGAACAAGCACACTATCTGTTTTTTCGAGCATATCTTCCACTATTTCTTTGACCGGCTTATTCTTATTCCCATAGTGATAAGTAGCGGGATATAAGTAACCTTCAAGCGGATACTTAATGTTTTTAGCAAGTACTTCCTCAGTGAGCAGCTCTGGATACTTTTTCATCATTTCCTGAATAAACACCCGATCATTCATTACTTTCAGCACATCACTTGCCGAATGGCCCGTTTGCTTGCCGATAACAGCAGCAATTTGGGTTAGTTGATAACCTTCTGGAACGGTGATCTTCACTTGACCTTGCCCAATCACTTTTCCTGTTTTTAAGCTTTTGATTAACTCATCCATTGTCATGCTAGGTGTAAAGGAATATTCTCCAGCTTGAAAGTTATCTTCATTTTTGTATTTTACGTAATATTTAAAGACTTCGGCATTTTTAACGATCCCTTTTTGCTCCAGCTTTTCAGCGATCACTGATAGGCTAGATCCAATTGGAATATTAACCTGAACAGGAGTATGATCTGCTTTGTTAACAGGCTCTAATGCGGATTGAATGAAAAAGTATCCGCCCGCTGCCAGTCCGCCAATCAGTAGCAGAAATAAAATAATGGCAAAAAAATAGCTTTTTTTAACCGTCTCTTTTTGCCAGGCGGCTGGATATATGATTGTTTCGACATACACTTACCCCTTTCAACAAATAACGAGCCTTTCTTTGCTTTTTTATTATACTACATCTTTTGAGAAAAGATAGAATTGAAAAAAGACCGGGGCAGCCCCGGTCTTTTTTGATTGCTTGATTATTCCTCTTCTTCCTCATCAAGAAATGTATTCAACATTTCCTCAATTAATTCCCATTCTTCATCAGATTCAATCGGCTGAAGTTCACCATCTTCGCCGTCTTCACCAGGAATAAAGGCAGAAGCATGAATTTCGATCTCTTCGTTGTCATCTTCTTCTGCTCCAACAGGGAAATAAAGCACATAGGACTTTTCAAACTCATCAGAATCGAACGTGAAAAGTACCTCGCATAGCTGTTCATTGCCGTTTTCATCAATAATCGTAATTTGTTTTTCTCCGTGGTCCATTTTCTTCACCTCATTATTTTTGGCTGTCCAAAAATCCTTGTAGAATCATAGTGGCAGCCATCTTATCAATCACTTTTTTGCGTTTTTTCGGCTCACGTCTGCTTCAAGCAAAACTCTTTCCGCTGCCATTGTGGTTAGCCGTTCGTCCCAGAGAACGACTGGCAGCGAAAAGCGCTTCTCTAATTTTTTTGCAAAAGATTGGGAAGCCTCACCGCGTGGACCTATCGTATTGTTCATATTTTTAGGCAGTCCAACGACAAACTTTTCAACTCCATATTCTTTGCATAAGCTCTCAATGCGTCCTAAGCCGAAATCATACTTCTCTTCATTGATACGAATCGTTTCCACGCCTTGCGCGGTCCAGCCCAATTCATCGCTAATGGCAACGCCGATTGTCTTTGAACCGACGTCCAACCCCATAACTCTCATAAAAGTTTATTCCTCTCGCTGCTGTTTTAAATACGTTTTCACAAGTTCTTCGATAATTTCATCACGCTCGAGCTTGCGAATCAAATTGCGCGCATCGTTATGCCTTGGAATATATGCGGGATCGCCGGAAAGCAAATAACCAACAATTTGGTTGATCGGATTATATCCTTTTTCCTGAAGAGCCTTATATACTTTAAAAAGTACCTCTTCCACGTTCTGCTCAAACGGTTCTTCTGGAAAATTAAATTTCATCGTCTGATCAAAAGAGCTCATTAATAGCACCTCGCTTTAGGCTTGAAAGTGAAAACTCCCTCTTGTACAAGTTATTTCCATTGTACAATAAATTTTCATGGAATCAAATGGATTTCATCCACTCTTCCACAAAATTGAGCGCTTCCTCTATTTTTTCAGGATCTTTTCCTCCCGCCTGTGCCATATCCGGGCGTCCGCCTCCGCCTCCGCCACAGCGTGTAGCGACCTCTTTCACAAGTTTGCCGGCGTGATATCCTTTTTCAACCAAATCTTTTGTTACGGCAGCAACGATGTTTACTTTATCTCCAGTAGATGCAGCGAGCACAATAACGCCCGAATCAAGCTTCTGCTTTAATTCATCTGTCATTGAGCGCAAGTTGTTCATATCTGCTGCTTGCACACGGGCAGCGAGGAACTTCACTCCATTGGCTTCTTGTACACGATCAAGGAGACTGCCTGCTTCTATATTGGACAATTTTTGGGAAAGTGATTCATTTTCACGTTGCAATTCTTTTATTTCTGCCTGCAAACTATCCACTTTCGTTAAAATATCTTTCGGATTGGCCTTCAGTTTATTGGCTGCTTCTTTTAGAAGAGCCGTCTGGCTGTTCAAGAATTTGTACGCCGCTTCTCCAGTAACCGCCTCAATCCGGCGTGTGCCGGCCCCGATGCCGCTTTCAGAGACAATTTTGAACAAACCAATGACCGATGTATCCGGCACATGGCAGCCACCGCATAACTCCAAGCTATAATCACCGACGGAAACGACACGGACAATATCTCCATACTTCTCTCCGAACAACGCCATTGCTCCCATTTTCTTCGCTTCATCAATGGACTTGTGGGCAATGCCAACAGGCAGGCTGTTCCAGATTTTTTCATTGACAATTTCTTCAACTTTCTCAAGCTCTTCCGGTGTCACTTGCCCAAAGTGAGAAAAGTCAAAACGAAGGCGTTCAGGCTCAACGAGGGATCCCGCTTGGTTTACATGCGTCCCTAAAACATCCTTTAAGGCTTGGTGTAAAAGATGGGTCGCTGTGTGATTTTTAATAATTTTATTACGGGCAGCAGCATTGACGCGTGCAGTCACTTTTTGGCCAGTTGTCAATGTGCCGCTTTCAATAATAGCGTGTTGAATGTTTTGACCATTTGGTGCTTTTTGCACATCTTGAACAGCAGCGCGTACACCATCCGCTTCAATAATTCCTTTATCAGCTGTTTGTCCGCCGCTTTCCGCATAGAATGGAGTCCGGCTTAACACAAGCTGAACAGCTTCACCCGTTTGTGCTTTCTCTACCATTTCACCGTTGGCAATGATAACTTCCACTGTTGCTTCAGCGGTTAATTCATCGTACCCAGTAAATTCACTTTCCACAGTAATGTCACCAAGCACGCCGCCTTGGACCTGCATGGAACCTACGTCTTGACGGGCTGCCCGGGCACGTTCGCGCTGGTTCTCCATTTCTCTCTCAAAACCTTCATGGTCAACCTTCATGCCTTCTTCTTCAGCGTATTCTTCTGTTAATTCAACAGGGAATCCGTACGTATCGTACAAACGGAACACATCAGCTCCTGCAATGGTGTCTGAACCGTTGTTTTTAGCCGACTGGATAACCGCTGATAGAATAGCCAATCCTTCGTGCAATGTTTCGTGGAAACGCTCTTCCTCATTTTTAATTACACGTTGAATAAATTCTTGCTTATTTTTCACTTCGGGATAGAAATCGTTCATGATTTCACCGACAACCGGAACAAGCTCAAACATGAACGGACGGTTAATGTGGATTTGCTTCGCATAACGGACAGCACGACGGAGCAAACGACGAAGTACGTAACCGCGGCCTTCGTTGGATGGAAGGGCTCCATCTCCTACAGCAAAAGCAACCGTACGAATATGATCAGCAATTACTTTAAATGCCACATCTTTCTCCTCACTTGTACGGTATCTCTCGCCGGAGATAGCTTCTGTTGCTTCAATAATTGGCATAAATAAATCTGTATCAAAGTTTGTCGGCACTTCTTGGATAACAGATGTCATCCGCTCAAGCCCCATCCCAGTATCGATATTTTTCTTTGGAAGTGGCGTATAGGTTCCATCAGGATTGTGGTTAAATTGAGAAAATACTAAGTTCCAAATTTCTAAATAACGCTCATTTTCCCCGCCTGGATAAAGCTCTGGGTCCGTTTCATCATTTCCGTATGACTCGCCACGGTCATAGAAGATTTCCGTATTTGGTCCACTTGGCCCTTCACCTATATCCCAGAAATTCCCTTCCAATCGAATGATTCGCTCTTCTGGCAGCCCTATTTCTTCATGCCAGATAACAAAGGCTTCATCGTCTTCCGGATGAATAGTCACGGACAATTTGTCGGGCTCAAGAGCCATCCATTTTTCATCAGTTAAAAATTCCCAAGCCCAATGAATCGCTTCTTTTTTAAAATACTCTCCAATTGAGAAATTCCCAAGCATTTCAAAGAAAGTATGGTGGCGGGCTGTTTTTCCGACATTTTCAATATCGTTTGTCCGGATGGACTTTTGAGCATTGACGATTCGCGGATTTTCAGGGATCACTCGGCCATCAAAATATTTTTTTAAAGTGGCTACACCGCTGTTGATCCACAACAAACTTGGATCATCATGGGGTACGAGTGGGGCACTCGGCTCCACACGGTGATTTTTCTCCTGAAAGAAATCTAAAAACATCTGACGAATTTGAGCACCAGTCAACGTTTTCATATACAATTCCTCCTGTTAAATAATGAATGGGATCGGTCATTTCAAGGCAACAAAAAAAGCCCCGTTCCCCGGACAGGGACGAAGCTTTTCGCGGTACCACCCTGATTATGAACCAAAGCTTGCCAGTTCATCTCTCAAAGGCCTTAACGCGGCAAACGGCAGGGATTAGCTGCTCTCCGGACTAGCTTTCCGTTACCCTTCACCTGGAGCTTCTTCCAGCCATGGAAACTCCTCTCTGACATGCTCGGCACTTAGGTGGACTATAACATACTCGATCCATCATTGATTTATATTTGTTGAGATATATCGAATTATAAAAAACTCTGAACCTGTTTGTCAATGCGGAGCTTTTTGCAAACGGACCTTCACTCGCCTTTCCGCCATAAAGGCTGCCTTAAAAATGATGAGAACCGGCACAGCAATAATAAGGCCGATAATCCCTCCTGCCTCCCCACCAAGCAACAGGGCCCCGATAATGAATAATGGATGGAGATGGACACTTTTTCCGACGACCCACGGGGACAGCACATTCCCTTCGATAAACTGCAAAAAAAGCACGATAATTGCTGTATAGATAGCCAATCTCCCGGATATAGTTAATGCCACAAAAACAGCTGGAACAGCCCCAATAATTGGCCCAAAATACGGGATGACATTCGTAATTCCGATGATCAAGCCGAGCAAAATAGCATATTTAAGACCTATGAATGTGAAGAGGAGAGCTGCCACAGCCCCGATAACTAAGCAGACCAACAGCTGGCCTCTGATATATCCTCCTAATGATCTGTCCAATTCTTTGATAAACCGCAACGCCCTTGTTCTCCACCTTTTTGGTGTAAAGGTCCAAGCGGCTTTTTTTACCCGATCGATGTCTTTCAATAAATAAAAAGAGATGAAAGGCACAACGGCTAGCAGCAGAAGGAAATTGACCATTTTCATGAGCACATTCATAAATGCTTCCACAAGGCCTGAAAGCCAAAGTTCAAAGCTGACAATGCGATTATGAATCTTTTCTTGTATTCCATCCGGCCAAGTCAATGTTTCTGCTTCAAGAGCAATGATCTGTTCTTCATACATCTTTGACAGCTCAGGAGCACTTTGTGACAATTCTCTAAGCTGATCGATAAATAAAGGTACACCTCGAAATAAGCAAATACCGATGATGCCAAAAAACAAGATATAAATAAGCAAGATTGACATGGTTCTAGACACGCCCCGCTCAGCCATTTTTTCTACAAGCGGATGCAGCAAATAGGCTATAAATCCGCCTAATAAAAAAGGCATAAGACTCACGAGCACTCCCCGCAACAGCGGACTCAACACAGGATTTAACAAATACAAAACATACACCGTCAGCAACATTAGCAGTCCTGCACAAGCTAAATACAGCCACTTCAACTTCAATTTATTTTCCATCGGATCCGACATCCTTTAATAAACCGTTTTATCTAGTTTGCAGCTAGATGCCATTTGTTTATTCATCCAATTAAGAAGATCGATCCATTGCCTCAACAGACTTTCTTTTAAAAAAGCTTGTGAAGGAATTCCTTCACAAGCTTTTTCAGCCCAAATCTATATGATGCCGGCCAGAGCGCTCAGCGGCCAGCCCGTACGCCGGCTTCGGTCTCTCTGACGGAGTCAAAAAACGACTCCTTGTCGAGTCCTCCAGCCGTCTAGCTGGCTAATCGGGTCGCTTCCGCTTTTCTTTGTCTAGCTCCGCCTCTTGGGGCTCGAGGTCATAAGCCAATCTGACTGAGTGGCTAAAAAACGCCCATTCGTCAGATTAGCTTATGCTTGTCGCCCCAGAACAGTCGGCTCTGCTTTTCCAATTACCCCATTCTTCTTTTTTCTTCTTCGAATAGATCGTTGAGAGAGCTTAAGGAACCATCTTCTTCAACTTGATGAACAGAGATCACATTTTTTTCGACGGAGAGCTCAATAAAGCAATTCCAACAATAATACTGTGTTGTGCCAATTTTTCCAATTTCTTTGCTTTGACAGTTTGGGCATGTAATCATGGGCGTCACCTCGCACGTTTTTTGCAAACAGGGTGCCCAGCTTTTCCCACTTTTATACATGCTCAATTATAAAAAGTCGTACGGTGTAATGGTTTTCATCCCGATCATTGGATCAATAGCCATCATAGTTTCTTCCGTTAGCAAGATTGAATCAGCCGCTTCTTCTTCTGCACAGTCATCCGCTAACACCTTTATTAACTTTTCTTTTAACGCTGTTTTACGCATCAGGTCGTCATTGCGCTCGATCCCAATTCGAAATGCCTCTTCCTCCCCGCACAGGATCAAAAATTGCTTGCTGCGAGTGATCGCGGTATAAAGCAAATTGCGACGCAACATGCGGTAGTAACTTTTCACTACCGGCAAAATAACGATCGGAAATTCACTTCCTTGAGATTTATGGATAGAGCAGCAAAAAGCGTGCGTAATTTGATTCAAATCCTGCCTCGTGTAGGTGACTTCATTTCCTTCATAAGAGACGATCACCATATCTTGCTTTTCGGTATTTTCTTTTGCAAAAAAGATCGATACTACTTCTCCGATATCCCCATTGAAAATATTTTGTTCCGGCTGATTAACGAGCTGAAGAACCTTATCACCGATCCGGTAATGAATGTCTCCAAAGTCAATTTGCTTACGGGAACCATCCGGGTTGGGATTGAGGATTTCCTGTAAAATTTCATTGAGCCGATCAATGCCTGCCGGCCCTTTATACATCGGAGCAAGCACTTGGATATCTTTGGCTGTAAAACCTTTCCTAATGGCGCTTTTTACAACTTGCTCTACTGCATCAGGGATTTGCTGAACATGGCAGGGGATAAAAGAACGGTCCTTTTGCTGCTTCGTCAAATTAGACGGCAACAAACCGCTTTTAATTTCATGGGCCATTTCAATGATCGAAGATCCCTCTTCCTGGCGGTAAATATCTGTTAACTTTACAGTTGGAATCACACCGGATGCGAGCAAATCCTTTAATACTTGGCCAGGTCCTACAGAAGGCAGCTGGTCTTCATCCCCTACTAGCACGACTTGCATATCATCCGGCAATGCTTTAAACAATTGATGAGCCAGCCAGATATCCACCATTGATACTTCGTCCACGATCAGCAGCCGCCCTGGAACCTCCCGTCCC
This sequence comes from Bacillus sp. PK3_68, assembly GCF_003600835.1. Lineage (NCBI taxonomy): Bacteria > Bacillati > Bacillota > Bacilli > Caryophanales > Bacillaceae > Bacillus > Bacillus sp. PK3_68. Next base: position 1,259,250 of record NZ_NQYC01000001.1, read on the forward strand.
TCTTCCCCTTCCATCGTTTCCTGTCCACTGAACCCGAGCAGGCGATGAATGGTTACCGCGGGCAGACCGGTTGACTCAGCCATCCTTTTTGCTGCCCGGCCTGTTGGTGCGGCAAGCTTAATTGGAAACGGTTCATCCTTTCCATACGCTTTAGGATCCAGCGAACAGCCATGCAATTCCGAATAAAGCTCCACAATGCCTTTAATGACCGTCGTCTTTCCCGTGCCTGGACCTCCCGTCAACAGCATAATTGGCGACATCAATGCTGTTTGAATGGCTTCTTTTTGTGATGGTGCATATTGTACGCCTGTTCTTTCCTCCAAATCGCCAAGTGCCAACAGAAATTCTGATTCAGGGAACTGGTCTTCATACTCTGTTTGCTTAAGCAAGCGCTCAATATTTGTAACAAGGCCTTTTTCCGAAAAATATAAAGAGGGCAGAAACACACGGTTATCTTCCCCGACCACTTTTTCCTCTTGCTCCAAAACAATCAGCTGCTTCGCTATCGCCTCAAAGGCGATTTGCTCTTTTCCGCTCTTTTCAAGAAGCGCCTTCACTTCTTTTAACAGCGGTTCTGCTTCCAAATAGCAGTGACCTTCCTGCATGCACTGCTGTTCGACAGTAAACAAAATTCCTGCTTTAATACGGTCGGGATGCTCACCCCCAATACCAATTTGCGCACCAAGCTCGTCTGCCCGACCAAAGCCAATTCCTTCGATATCCTCCACAAGTTGATAGGGATTTTTTTGGATCACTTCAATGGCCTGCTGCTGATAAGCCTGATAAATTTTCATGGAAAGCTGTGGGCCAAAACCATACTGGCTAAGTGCGATCATAATTTGCTCAAGCCCTTGATGTTCAAGAAGCGTTTCATAAAGCGACTGGGCCTTGTCTGCAGGGAGTCGTGGCACCTCTTCAAGCGAAGAAGGGTCATTGAGAATTTTGGAGATCGCTCCCTCTCCCAGCGTTTCTACAATGGTTTCTGCTGTTTTTTTCCCAATTCCTTTAAACAAGTCACTCGATAAATATGTGACAACCCCTTGCTTCGTCTGCGGGATTTCCTTTTGAGCATGCCGCGCATGAAACTGACGGCCAAATTTAGGGTGTTCCTTAAACACGCCATAAAAAGAGTACACTTCATGTTCATGGATTTGTGGAAAGTACCCTGTAACAACCACTTCTTTATCTTCACAGACATCATTCGTTTCAGTGACTCGAATCCGCATAACTGAGTAAAAGTTCTCTTCATTATGGAAAATCGTCACCAGATGCCGCCCTTTTACATATTTTTCTCCATTTGCAAACAAATCCATTGAGCCTTGTTCCATCGGAGGCACTCCTTATATGTCATTAGCTTTTTCTATCATTTTCTTTCCATAGCCAGCCAGCATATGATCTGGCTGAACTTCAAGCGCACGGTTGAACATAGCTAAAGCTCTTTCTGCATCTTTCAAATGTCCCGCATAGGCAACACCAAGATTATAGTAAGCATCCGCATGCCCCGGATCTTCTTCAACCACTTTCTCTAGCTGGCGGATCGCTTCATCATAGGCTTGCACCTTCGCTAAAGAAAGGCCCAGTTGAAAGCGGGCTTCTGTATCAGCTTCATTTAACTCCACTGCACGCTGTAAATATGGAAGGGCAAGGACGGGTTGATCTAGCTGAGCAAACGTCATGCCAAGCATAAAAAAGGCGTCGCTCTCTTCTATTCCTGACTTAACCGCTTGTTCAAATTCACGGCACGCCTCCTCTAGTCTTTCTTGCTCATAATAGAATGTACCGAGTGCATAATGCGCAGCACCTGCTGCTGGCTCTACTTCAATAGCTTTTTTATAAAATCGCTCAGCCCGCTCAAGCTCACCAACTGTCGATAACACATGACCAAAATTAATATATGCCGTCGGATCTTCCGGAGCTTCTTCAATTCGCTCTGAAAATAGCTTTAACGCTTCCTCCACTTTTCCTTGCTGCAAATATTCAATACCTTGTAAGTTCTTGTCCATTGGTCACCTCTATAGTTATATTCATCAAAATTATACCACAGAGCCGCATCGTTCTTAACAGAAGAGATTAGCTTGAAAAAGAAACGAAGACAGCTCAACGAATCAGTCCCTGTCTTCATTTTTAATGAAGGCAAGCGCAGCGCTTGTTTGTCTATCCTTAAACGCTCATTGATAATTTCTCTAGTAAATCGACTTATGACAGGTAATATGAGACAAAGAGCTAAATTATTTATTTTCACTGATTCAGAAGATTACGGCCTAAAATTCTGGATGTATTGAGCAAAAAATAAAACCTTTAAAGCAGAACACCGCTTTAAAGGTTTTATCTTGTCTCTTTACCCGACATATGTCAGTCTTTCTCCATTTTTAAACACTTGGTCAATCGTTGCGCCGCCAAGACACTCTTCTCCATCATAGAAAACAGCGGCTTGTCCCGGCGTAATCGCCCGGACAGGCTCATGAAAGTCCACTTTTACTTTTCCATCTTCAAGTAAATGAACCGTCACTTTGTTGTCCTGCTGGCGATAACGGAATTTTGCCGTGCATTCAAACGACTGCGGCTTTGGCTGATTTGAGACCCAGCTTACTTGATCAGCAATCAATGAATTGGAATACAACAAGTCATTATGAAATCCTTGTTCAACATATAGGATGTTCTTTTCTAGGTCTTTTCCCACTACGAACCAAGGCTCGCCCGATCCGCCAATACCAAGGCCGTGACGCTGTCCGATCGTGTAATACATTAATCCATCATGACGGCCTTTTACTTCTCCGTCCATTGTAGTCATCAATCCTGGCTGTGCCGGCAGATAACCGCTTAGAAATTCCTTGAAATTGCGTTCTCCGATAAAGCAAATGCCCGTACTGTCTTTTTTCGCCGCTGTCGCGAGGCCTGCTTCTGCTGCAATTTCACGCACACGCTTCTTATCGATATCCCCAATTGGGAAAAGCACTTTTTCAAGCTGATCTTGCTGCAGCTGGTTTAAAAAGTATGTTTGATCTTTATTTTCATCCACGCCACGAAGCATTTTCACTTCTTCGCCGCTGTGATCTACCCGTGCGTAGTGGCCTGTTGCCAAATAATCCGCTCCGAGACTCATGGCGTGCTCGAGAAAGGCTTTAAACTTAATTTCTTTGTTGCACATTACATCCGGGTTTGGCGTACGTCCTGCTTTATATTCATCGAGAAAATACGTAAATACCTTTTCCCAATATTGCTTTTCAAAATTAACGGCATAATAAGGAATGCCGATTTGATTGCACACACGTATGACGTCGTCGTAATCCTCTGTTGCTGTGCAGACGCCAGATTCATCTGTGTCATCCCAATTTTTCATAAAAATCCCGATGACATCGTAGCCCTGCTCCTTCAATAAAAGGGCGGCAACCGAAGAATCCACGCCGCCGGACATGCCGACAACCACACGGGTATCTTTCGGTGCTTTCTTCATTTTGTCCACTCTCTTTCTAAGCAGGGATAGTTACTTACTTATTTGTTAGGCGTTCAATAATTGCCGCCAAAGCTTCTCCTGCTTGATCTATTTGTTCTTTCGTATTGGTGATGCCAAAACTGAAACGGATGGAGTTGCGAAGGCATTCAGATTCCTTCCCAAACATTGCCACGAGTACATGCGATGGTTCAATTGACCCCGCTGTACAAGCAGATCCGCTCGAAGCAGCAATTCCAGCAAGATCTAAGTTCACAAGCAACGATTCTACATCTGTTCCAGGAAAACTCAAGTTTATCACGTGAGGCAATGATCGTTCAAGCGATCCGTTCATCGAAAAGTTCACCTGTTTTTCCGACAGCATCCGGGTGAGCTGTTTCTTAAATGACATATAACGCTCTCTTTTTTCTTCCATGGATGCCATTGCCACTTCAATTGCCTTTCCAAAACCAGCAATCGCCGGAACATTCTCTGTTCCCGCTCGGCGCTTTCTCTCCTGCTCGCCGCCAAAGAGGCCAGGGGTGAGTGTGAGCCCTTCTTTTACATAGAGAAATCCGATGCCTTTTGGGCCGTTAATTTTGTGGCCTGATACCGACAGCAGGTCAATATGTTCGGCTTTCACATCAATCGGTACAGCTCCGTATGCCTGCACTGCATCCGTATGAAAAACAGCCTGGTGTTCTTTTAACAGTTCACCAATCTCAGCAATCGGCTGGATCGTTCCTATTTCATTATTTCCATACATGATCGATACTAAAATTGTATCTTCCCGCAGGGCAGCCGCCAGGTCTGACAGACGAACAAGTCCTTCTTCATTGACTGGCAAATAGGTCACTTCATATCCTTCATTTTCAAGATGAGCGCATGTATGAAGAACTGCATGATGCTCTATAGATGATGTAATAATATGACGGCCGCGTTGCTTCATCGCCTGTGCGGTTCCAACGATGGCTAAATTGTCAGCTTCGGTGCCTCCGCTCGTAAAAATGATCTCGTTAAAATTAGCCCCAATGCTTGTTGCCGCCATTGTCCGTGCTTTGTCTACAACCTGCCGTGATGCTCGGCCAAATGAGTGGATGCTTGACGGATTGCCAAAGGTGTCATTCATTTGTTCTACCACTGTTTGTGTTACTTCCGGATGCATGGGAGTCGTTGCCGCATGATCTAAGTATATGCGTTCCATTCCTCTGATCTCTCCTTAAATATAAAACATGTAGGCGTCGGATTGGCCGTTGCCGTCCGTGTGCTTCGCCAAATCCTCCAATGTTGTATTTTCAAGCACTCCTTTGATCGCGTCGCTAATTCGAATCCACAGCTCACGCTTTGCCGGCTCCTCGTCTTCAATGCCTTCAACGAGACTGATTGGTCCTTCTAGCACGCGAATAATGTCTCCCGCTGTAATTGTTTCCGGTTCTCTGCCAAGTACGTACCCGCCATAAGCGCCACGTATGCTGCGAACAAGTCCAGAGTTACGGAGCGGTGCAATCAGCTGCTCAAGATAGTGCTCTGACAAATTGTGGGCACCCGCAATAACTCTTAAAGAAGTCGGGCCCTCCCCGTGTCTCTTTGCCAATTCAATCATAATTGTTAATCCATATCTTCCTTTAGTTGAAATTCTCATATGTTTACCCCCTGATTTTGAGCTTTTTTCCATTCATTTACTCTGTTTATTAGTATATCGGAAAATTGTTGACATTGCGGCAATGAAACCCCAACCGCCGTTCCCATCAGCAAACTGAATAGAAACGTGCCGAAGTGAACCGGTCCACCGATCAGCCAGGCGATGGCTAACACGATAAATTCCATTCCTCGCCGGATGCTGGATACTTTCCAGCCTGTTTTTTTCATGACAGCCAGCATAAAGCTGTCTCGTGGCCCAGCGCCAAGCTGTGCAGAAAGATAAAAAGACATTCCATAAGCCATGACAAACACACCTGCAATAAACATGACGAGCTTTCCTTTGAAGCTGCCGGGTGTGACAATGATCGGCAGCCATAAAAAGAAATCAATGAAGATACCAACAAGCAGCATGTTTAAATAAGCCCCTATTTGCGGCCATTCCCGCAAATAGAAAGAAGCAATCCCTAAAATTAAAAGACCGACAAGCACCGACCATGTACCAACCGTCAGTCCTACTTGTTCATACAATCCTACATGAAGGGCATCCCACGGCGTTGCCCCAAGGTCTGCTCGAATCAATAGAACAATACCGAGAGACATAAATAAAAGGCCAATCGTAAAAATCGTCAGCCGAATCACAATATTCCCCTGCTTTTTTGCCTTTTCTCTTTTCATCCATTTTTCCCCTTATCGAATGGATTGTCTATTACCTTTAATATAGTCAGCTTTCGCTATTATATCATAGAAAACCGGTCAAAAAACATGCTCTGCTCTCATTTCCTATGATACAGTGGAGAAAAAGAATTGGATCAAGAAATGAGGAATAAGCATGAAACCATTAGCCTTTCGAATGCGTCCGCGGACGATCGAAGAAATTGTTGGCCAGGAGCACTTGGTCGCCCCTGGAAAAATCATTTATCGCATGGTCGCAGCAAAGCAGCTGTCCTCCATGATTTTATACGGCCCGCCCGGCGTTGGCAAAACATCGATCGCCAGTGCTATTGCCGGCAGTACAAAATATGCTTTTCGGACATTAAATGCTGTCACCAGCAACAAAAAAGACATGGAAATTGTGGCTGCCGAAGCAAAGATGTCGGGAAAGGTCATTTTACTTCTTGATGAGGTCCATCGGTTGGACAAAGGCAAACAAGATTTTTTGCTGCCATTTTTGGAGAATGGGATGATTACACTAATTGGAGCGACCACAAGTAATCCCTACCATGCAATCAATCCCGCGATTCGCAGCCGCTGCCAAATTTTTGAACTAACACCGCTGACACCTATCCAAATTGAAGAAACATTACGGAGGGCTCTTGAGGATAAAGAACGGGGTCTCGGCAGTTATCATACGGAGGTAGAAGAAAGCGCCCTTCAGCATTTTTCCCAGGCGAGCGGTGGTGATGTGCGCAGTTCATTAAATGCCCTTGAATTAGCGGTGTTATCTACACCTCCAAACGAAGAAGATGTCGTTGTTATTAGCCGTGAGATAGCTGAAGAATGCTTGCAGAAGAAAAGTTTCTCTCACGATAAAGACGGTGATGCTCATTATGACGTGATCAGTGCTTTTCAAAAATCCATCCGGGGCAGCGATGTGAATGCGGCTCTTCATTACTTGGCACGGTTGATTGAAGCTGGTGATTTGCCCAGCATTACAAGAAGGCTGCTTGTGACGGCTTACGAAGATATTGGTCTTGCTAGCCCACAAGCAGGACAGCGGACACTCGCCGCTATACAAATCGCGGAAAGGATTGGTTTTCCGGAAGCCCGAATTCCACTGGCAGCAGCCGTTATTGAATTATGCTTGTCACCGAAGTCCAATACAGCCATTACAGCGATCGATGCTGCTCTCACTGATATACGTGCTGGTAAAAGCGGTGACGTGCCTGACCATCTGAAGGACGCTCACTATGCAGGCGCCAAGGAACTTGGCCGTGGGATTGAGTATAAATACCCTCATAATTATGACAGCGGCTGGGTGAAACAGCAGTACCTTCCTAATACGTTAAAAAACAAACGCTATTACGAACCGAAGCAAACAGGGAAATTTGAACAGGCGCTGTCTGGCATCTATGAAAAAATTGAGAGAGGGAAATAATAGACAAAAAATTGAACATGCCCATGGCTATTGCAGATGTTTCTCTGCTTGAAAACTTGTCATATCCCCTCCTTCCTTTCGGTAAAATGATAGGAGTATGATAAAAGGAGAGGTTGTATGGTCAAGTCGTATGCTGAAACGGCTAAGTTTGAACATGAATTTTGGTTGCAAATATTAGGTGATCATGCCCGCTTCATTCACGATTCGCTTGCTCCAACTGAACAACGGGATATCAAACTGGCCCATCACTTCATCCAAGCTTTTGACCAGCTGTTGGAGAGCGTTCGAAGAGGAACAGATGATTTACTGGCGCTCAGCAGGCTGGCTGAGGGAGAAACAAAAAAGCTAAGAGCACTCAAACTCGATCTTATACGCAGACATCTTATAGGAAAAGTGTCCATCCATCTAAGTCCCACTTTTATTAGCCATATGGTGAATGAACTTGACGAATATATACGCCTATTAAATGACTTGAAAATAGGAGAAGTTCCTCCAATTTATCACGCGCTCCATCACCATTTATTGTGGCTGCTAGATGCAGCAGGCCACGCTGGTGCCATATCAGATAACATGGATCAGATTGAAAAGAAAATTAAGCAAAAAAGCGACAGCTTTACAAAGGATTTTGAAGCTTTTTACTTAAAAGCAGTAGAAATGACGGGATTCTTGCGGACCGCCCTTTCTACCTTTCCTGCATTGGATCGTTTTAACCAAGATACTTCTCTGGAAATAAAGCTATTTATGAATTTTCTCCGGGAAATTGAAGAACTGGAGATTAGTAAAGAAGCACTCGGAACATTCGCCCCGCTTATGGCTGACCATATGATGAGGGAAGAATGCTACTATTTAATGAAGCTCGCTGAGTCTACGGGACTGCAAATGCCAAGCTGCGATCCAACAAAGCCAAGAATAAATGAATAGCGAAAGAAAAGCGGCTGGTTTGCCAATCAGCCGCTTTTCTTTATTTAATCTCCTAAATGAAAAATGACACTTAAGCTATTTAATTTTTAAAAGCTCAAACAAGCATAACCCCATTCTAATTTTAGGACGGGGATAGAATACAGTTGTTTAACTTTTAATATAAGATATTTCACTGGACTAAAATTTAACTCTCTGTACACTAAGCTTAAGCAGCGACATCCCGCTTTGCAAATGTGGTAAATGCCAACAACTGAAAGAGGATATAATACACGGCAAGCACAGCTAGTGAAAAACCAGGCGTCATGCCTTCCACGAGCGGCTGCCCACTTTCAAATTGCATTAAATTTGTATTGGCAAACAGTAAATATTTGGCCCATTCATATTTCATCGCAATAATCATTGTCACATTCATGCCGACAAACAACAGGAATAAAGACATGCCGATAGCAAGCGAGCTGCTGCGGAATACGGCTGAAATCATAAACGCCATGGTGGCAAGCATAAACACATCGACGGACTTTAATACATACACTTTCAACAAGTAAAGGAACATGCTTTGTTCAACGACTTTCCCGCCTTCGTAGGCCAGGTGGGCAGATTCTCCGGAAGTGCCAAACAAGACAGCGCCAATCAGCGCAGATACAAGAAAGAGCACGGATATCATAAATAAACCGAACAGCACAACTGCCAAGTATTTAGAAAACAAAATTTTTGTGCGGCTGATTGGGCGGATCAGCAATAGCTTCACTGTTCCCCATGTGTATTCACTTGCAACAATTCCTCCTGCAATGATAATCATAAATAATCCTGCAAAGCTTAATAGATCACTGTTTCCTTCGATAAAAGACAGCATGTTTGTTTTTGTATCAATAGGTACATTATGCTCAAGTCGATAATCATTTACTTTTATTTGTCCCTGTAAGTATTCCTTACGATCTTTTGACATGCCCGTATCTTCTTGTAATTCTTTTTCATAACCAGCCGTTTCCGCCTTGATTATTTGTTGCCAGTCTGGCGTCTCTTTCTGCCGGCTCTCATCATACTTTGTAAAGCCGGCAAATGTACCTGCCATGAGAATTAGCAACCCGATCATGACATAGGTGCCAGGCCGTTTAAAAATCTTAATCCACTCGTTTTGAATTAAGCGTACCATTAGCTCACCGCCCCTTGCTTTTCTGTTATTTCTAAGAACCTTTCTTCCAGTGTTTTAGACAGTTGCTTGGCTTCATATACCTTTATATTCTTTGAAACAAGCAGACTAATCACTTCTGGAATTTGTTCTTTGTTTGCTTCAATGGATAAACAGCTTTCCGATATTTTTATTTGGGCGCCTTGGAAGGAAGCGGATAGTAATTTAGCTGCTGTTTCTACATGATTTACTTCTATTGAGTAAATTTCACGTCCGTCATCTACCCAGTCATGGACTGATTGGACATTAATTAAGCGCCCCTTTTGGATAATACCAATCCTGTCACACATCATCTCCATTTCTGACAACAAGTGGCTTGATACGATAACCGCCATTCCTTCTTTCTCTGCTAAATCACGGATATACTGGCGAATCTCTTTTATACCAGCAGGGTCAAGTCCATTTGTCGGCTCATCCAGAATGAGAATTTTTGGTTTGTGGAGAAGAGATTGGGCAATACCAAGACGCTGACGCATGCCGAGCGAATATGTTTTTACTTTGTCATGGATGCGGTCACTGAGCCCGACAAGCTCAATGACTTCGTCGATTCTTTCTTTCGTTATCCCTTTTTGCATGCGGGCATATTGTTGCAAGTTTTGATAGCCGCTTAAAAACTTATACATTTCAGGGTTTTCCACGATAGCCCCAATATGGCTCACAGCTTTCTCAAAGTCTTTTTGAATGCTGTGCCCACAAATGACAATGTCTCCTTCTGTCAATTTCATCAGCCCAACAATCATCCGAATAGTTGTTGTTTTGCCGGCTCCATTCGGACCGAGAAAACCAAATACTTCCCCTCCCTGTATTGTGAAACTTAATGAATCAATGATTTTTTTCCCCTTAATGATTTTGGAAACGTTTTTTAATTCTACTAATGCAGTCATGAACTAACCCCCTATTGGTAATTCTTTTTCAGCCATTGCAATACTGACAGCCCTTCTTCTTCCCGAAGCTCCTCTACGTGGCAGCGGGCACGCACTTTTCCCTCATCTAAAATAACTGCTTCTTCCAAAACTGGCTCAATCTCTGTAATTTCATGAGTAGTGATAATAACCGTCTGTTCACCAAAATCAATAAAAGAAACGAGTCCTTTTACGATCGTGTCTCTTACCATCGGATCAAGCCCTAAAAAAGGTTCATCCAATAAAAGGACTGGAGCCTCACGTGAAAGAACAAGCAGCAGCTTCAGCCGTCCCTGCTGGCCTTTTGACAGTTTTTTCACTTTTTGATGACGCTCAAGCTGCATAAACTGAATCAGTTCTTCCGCTTTATTCATTGAGAAATCGTTATATTGAGAAGCAAAAAACTGAATCATTTGTTCCACGGTCAGTCCCGGATAAATCATTCCTTCACTCGCAAGATAAGCTACATCTTGAGCAATGTAACGATCTACCTCCCGCCCGTTAATCATTACCTCGCCTTTTGTAGGAAATACGAGACCTGCCGCCATTTTCATCATCGTTGATTTTCCACTGCCATTTGGCCCTAGAATGCCATATATTTTCCCTTTCTCAAACTGAAGGTTAATGTCATCCAAAGCTTTTCTCTTACCGTACTCTTTCGTGACATTTCGCAATTCAATCATTGCCGGCTGTCCCCTTTCCCGATAAAAATTGTTCCACTGCTTCTGCGATCTCGCCGTCTTCTACACCAATCCCTCGCATATTCTGTATAAAAGTTTCGATCATCTCCCGCTGAATCTCTACTCTTAGCTGCCTTTTCATCTCGCTTTGTTCAGTCATAAACGTTCCCTGCCCTCTCCTCGTTTCTACTACGCCCATGCGTTCCAACTCTCCATATGTTCGTTGTATTGTATTTGGATTAACACCCGACTGAATAGCCATCTCTCTTACAGATGGCAGCTTCTCACCCGGGCTGACCTCGCCACGGACAAATTGCTGAATGATCCGGTCAGCAATTTGCCGATAGATCGGTTTCGATGTTTTGAATTCTTCTGTCATGTTTTACACCTCTACTTTTCGATTGAGCAGCCAGGCAGCAGCTAAAAACAAAGCAACATGAAGGAGAATGGAAAAAATAACCGGCCATATTTGAACAGCACCGTTCTCAATAGAGAAATGCATTCCGCCTACTCCCCATGCTCTCGCACCGGATTCACCGATATTTACAGTCCAACTTTCAAACCACTTTTGAACAAATGGTACTTGCAACAGCTTTGCTGTTATCCACTGGAGAAAGACATAGACGGCAATCACAACGAGCCAGCGTAATTTCTTGAATACCGGATAGGCGTTCAGCGAATGATACACCGCCCAAAGGAACAATCCCCAAACGGCAAAATATAAGGCTCCCGCTGTAAGGGCAATATTTAGCAAAAACCCTTCCCTGTAGGGCATCTGATTCTCGGGTGTATCAATAAAGCCTTGCGGCAAAGCAATGTTCAATGAAATGAGCGCCAGAACATCTGTTAGAACTAAAGAAACAATAAAAGCAGCAACTGCCACCAAGATTTTGGAAAGCAGCAGCTTTACACCGCCTGCTCTACTATGCAGCCAATACTGCCCTTTCTCCTCCGCCCTCAGCAAGATCATTTCCGCAATCGGCAAAAGCGCCACATGAAAAAAGTAGATCATGAAGAGAAATGGAAAAACGAGAAAAAACTCTCCATAATAAACAGCAACTGCAAGGCCACAACCATATACTGCCAATACAAGAATCAGCCATAGCCAAAAATAATTTCTAATCAATAAAAAGTCTTTTCTTAACAGTCCTTGAAACATTAACGATCCCCCCGTGTATCGGTGTTCTAGTTAGATAGTACACTAGAACATTGACACTGTCAATTCCCATTTCCTGTTTTTTCTCATAAAAAAAGCCACCCTGTCTTTCTAGGGTGGCTCTCCTATTAACGATAATAAGTCAATGAGCGGAAGGAGACTTCCTTTGATTAGAAAAAACCTCTTTCTGCTCTGTATTATGCTTTTACCTACTTCTGCCTTGCTGCCGACCGTTTCTCATTTTTACTCTCTCTAGCCATAACGGTATTAGAAAGAAAGAGCTTATATTTGCTTTTCATCATTTACACGAGTAATTTTAATGTCTTTTAATAACTCTCTTACCACATAGCTGGCCATGACCAATCCGCAAACAGAAGGAACAAATGCATTAGAGGCAGGAGGCATTTTCGCTTTGCGAATCTCCGCTTGATCATTGCCAACTATCTTGCGAACATCCTCACGAATAACAATGGGACTTTCATCAGAAAATACAACCGGGATGCCTTTACGGATTCCTTCTTTTCTTAGACGAGTACGAATCACCTTAGCGATAGGGTCCGTGTGAGTCTTTGAGATATCCGTAATTTGAAAGCGCGTTGGGTCCATTTTATTAGCTGCCCCCATGCTCGAAATGATTGGAATGTTGCGTTTCAGGCATTCTTTCATTAAATGGATTTTATAAGAAATCGTATCAGAGGCATCAACCACAAAGTCCAAGTCATACTTAAAGAACTCTTCATAGGTTTCTTCTGTATAAAACATATTGAGCGTAATGACTTCACATTCCGGATTAATGTCAGCAATTCGCTGCTTCATTACTTCTGCCTTTGGCTGGCCAATTGTTGACAGCAAAGCGGGCAGTTGACGGTTCACATTAGTAATATCAATGGTGTCTTTGTCTACGAGTACTAGACGTCCTACCCCTGAACGAGCCAGTGCTTCCACAGAAAAGGAGCCAACCCCGCCGATACCGAGAATAGCGACGGTACTATTTTTTAAAATGTCGAGCCCTTCTTGACCGAAGGCAAGTTCATTACGTGAAAATTGATGCAACATGAATAGGATCACTCCATAACTTTAATAATATATTCTTATCTTTTCAGATAGGAATAATCTTACTTGAAAAGATACATTCATTCAATGTTTTCCCCATTATATACATAAAAAAAACAGCCTCTTGATCAGAGGCTGTCGGTTATTTTAGACACAGAGGGGAAATCCCGATCGTGCCGTCCTATAAATCTATATGTTTTGAACCCGCTCTAGGCAGGTGGGTGCCCTGCAGTAAAATTTGTAAGTCCTCGCGAAGGAGGCATGTACGCCATTTACAAACCCGAGCTCCCGTAACATACATTGTTCGGTCAAAACAGATAGTGAAAATAAACGGACACATCAGGACTTCCCTTCGTTGAAATTATAATAACATACGTAAATAATGTTTTCAACTTTCAATTGTCTAAATATTTAAAAATCACTTTTTCGCTGTTTGACGAATAGCTAAATGCAATTCCTCCAGTTGGCCGGAGCTTACTTCACTCGGAGCATCCATTAAAAGATCGCTGGCACTCGCTGTTTTTGGGAAAGCAATCGTGTCGCGTAAGTTTGTGCGCCCTGCAAGCAGCATAACCATCCGATCAAGTCCGAGAGCAATCCCGCCATGAGGAGGAGTCCCATACTCAAACGCATCCAGCAAGAAACTAAATTGCTCTCTTGCTTCTTCCTTCGTAAAGCCAAGCACTTCAAACATTTTTTCCTGGATATCACGCTCGAATATCCGAATAGAACCGCCGCCAAGCTCATACCCATTTAAAACAATATCATAAGCTTGTGCTCGTACTTTTTCCGGTTCATCATTTAGGAGTGGCAAGTCTTCACGAACTGGCATTGTAAATGGATGATGAGCAGCAAAATAACGCTTTGCGTCCTCATCATACTCAAGAAGCGGCCAATCTGTCACCCACAGGAAATTAAATTTATTTTCATCGATTAAGCCAAGATCCTTTCCAAGCTTTAAACGAAGAGCGCCAAGGGCGTCGGCTACGATCGATTTTTTATCTGCCACAAATAGCAATAAGTCGCCTGCAGCCGCTTCTGCAGAAGAGATTAAACCATTTTGTTCTTCCTCGGAGAAGAATTTAGCGATTGGTCCCTTCAAGCCGTCTTCTTCCACTTTCATCCAGGCAAGCCCTTTTGCTCCGTATATAGCAGCGAACTCCGTTAATGCATCAATATCTTTACGAGAGTAAATCGTTCCACCATTTTTAACGTTGAGGAGCTTAACTTGTCCACCGCTGGCAACAGCGCTAGCGAACACTTTAAAGCCTGAATCCTTTACTTGTTCAGACACATTGACTAATTCCATACCGAAGCGTGTATCCGGCTTATCGGAACCAAAGCGACTCATGGCCTCGTCATAGGTCATTCGCGGGAATGCCTCAGTTATTTCAATGCCTTTTACTCGCTTCAGCACACGTTTCAGCATTTCTTCTGCCATAGCCATAATATCTTCCTGGCTCATAAAACTTGCTTCAATATCGATTTGTGTAAATTCCGGTTGACGGTCTGCTCGCAAATCTTCATCACGGAAACAGCGAGCAATTTGATAATAACGGTCAAATCCAGATACCATCAGCAGCTGCTTGAACAACTGTGGTGATTGTGGCAGCGCATAAAATTCTCCTCCGTGGACACGGCTCGGCACTAAATAATCACGCGCTCCTTCTGGTGTGCTCTTTGTCAAAATCGGTGTTTCTACATCAAGAAATCCTTCTTCATCAAGATAATCACGCACTGCTTTTGTCACATCGCTGCGCATTTTAAATGTTTCATACATCACTGGACGACGTAAATCCAGGTAGCGGTATTTCAAGCGAATGTCCTCAGACACTTCTGTCGCATCTTCAATTGGGAACGGAGGAGTTTTCGCCTCGCTTAAAATCGTTATTTCATTTACTTTTATTTCAACTTTTCCAGTAGCAATGTTTTCATTAACTGTACTTTCGTCACGAGCGATGACTGTTCCTTGAATATCTAATACATATTCATTACGTACTTTTTCAGCTATAGCTAATGCTTCAGCAGATGTTTCGGGATCAAACACGATTTGTACAATGCCTGTGCGGTCGCGAAGATCGATAAAAATGACTCCGCCTAAATCTCTGCGGCGCTGTACCCATCCTTTTAAAGTGACGCTTTCACCAATTTGCTGCTCTGAAATTTTTCCACATTCATATGATCTGCCAAACATTATTTTTCCTCCATTTTCTTTCTTAATGTCTCAACGAATTGGTCAAGCGTTATCTCTTGCTGCTCGCCAGTTTCCATGTCTTTTATATTGATTTTATTTTCCTTTAGTTCATCTTCGCCTAAGATTGCCACAAACCTTGCATTTAAGCGGTCGGCCGCTTTAAATTGAGCCTTCATTTTTCTGTCTTGATAGTCGCGTTCCGCCTTTATTCCTGCTTTTCGCAAGTCATGAACCAATTTAACCGTATGATCTCTCGCTTCTTCTCCTAAAGAAGCAACATAACAATCGAGACGGTTGTCAGCTGTCCATTCGATCCCTTCTGCCTCCATGGCAGCTAGAAACCTTTCCATACTAAAAGCAAAACCGATACCAGGAACGTCCGGACCGCCCATTTCACTAACGAGCCCGTTGTAACGCCCGCCACCGCACAAAGTTGTAATGGCACCAAACCCCTTTGCCCGGCTCATGATTTCGAAAGCTGTATGGTTATAATAATCAAGGCCGCGAACGAGGGTGGGGTCGATCGTAAAATTGATGCCCAAAGCGGTTAAATAGCTTTGCACTTTTTCAAAATATGTACGGGAATACTCATTTAAATAATCTAGAATAGATGGGGCTGACTTCATTAATTCATGATCCCGGTCTTTTTTACAATCAAGGATACGCATTGGGTTTTTTTCTAAGCGGCTTTGACAATCCTCACAAAACTCTCCAATCCGCGGTTGGAAATGTTGGATAAGCGCTTCTCTATGAGATACTCGACTCTCTTTATCGCCAAGGGAGTTGAGGACAAGTTCAATGTCCTTTAATCCTGCTGATTGATAAATGTCCATAACAAGCGCCATTACTTCCGCATCAATCGCCGGATCTTCACTGCCAATCGCTTCCACACCAAACTGAACAAACTGACGATATCGTCCTGACTGCGGACGCTCATAGCGAAACATTGGTCCGTTATAATATAATTTAACCGGTTGGTTCGGGTCACCGAACATTTTATTTTCCACAAACGAACGAACAACAGCGGCTGTTCCTTCCGGGCGAAGAGTCAAGCTGCGGTCGCCACGATCAGTAAATGTATACATTTCTTTTTGCACGATGTCTGTTGTATCACCGACACTTCGTTGAAACAATTCTGTGTGTTCAAAAATCGGCGTCCGAATTTCTTTATATTGATAATTACGGCAAATATCTGTAGCAATCTTCTCAAGCTGCTGCCATTTCTCTACCGTTCCTGGCAAAATGTCCTGTGTGCCGCGCGGAATATTTACACTCATTTCCTTTTCCTCCTTCAATCAATTTTCAGGTGTTTTTTTCCAAATAAAAAAACTCTTCATCCCTCCAAATAAGGGACGAGAGTTTCATTCCCGTGGTACCACCCTAGTTAAAGCGAACTTGTCGCTTTCACTTTTCCGATAACGCTTGGTCGCGTTTTCCCTTACTAAAAAACTTTTCTTTCAAGGAAAAACCTCCGGAGTGTTCCTTCATTATGGTGCTGGCGGGAACAGCTTACAGCCATGGCTATTCCTCTCTGGACGTGCGATCCGTAATTACTTTTCTCCCTCATTGGTTTGATCATTCAATTGTCAGTAACAGCCAAACAGGTACTAACGCGTATGATAAGGCCCGGGAGACTTCTCTAGACAGTCTCCAACCGTACTACACGTACACCTTCCGCTTTTCAATATCAATGTTCCTATTATAAAAAACTTTACTGAAGCATTCAAGTTTCTTTTTCACAACTTTCCGCATATAGAAAGCTTTTTGACTGTTTTATCCTGAAAAGACGGACCATTTTCTTAATTTTAGAAAAATCACGGAAAGAAACACCAAATCGTGAAAGAGATGCTAAAATAATACGTGAATTTATTTATCTTTTTTGAAGGCGGTGGATTATGGAAAGAAAGACAGTCAGTTTAATCATGGCATTTGTTTTACTATTGAGCCTTTTGCCTGCAGCCACTACTTTTGCAGAGGAGGCGCAACAGGTAGAAATTGCCGTGAACAAAGCAAATGTTCGCAGTGAGCCGAGTATGTCCGCCAGCCTGGTGGGACAAGCAGAGCGCGGCAAGAAGTACATAGTATTAAAGGAAAAATATGACTGGTATCAAATTCAGCTTGCAAACGGCACAAAAGGCTGGGTTGCTGGCTATATTGTTAAAGGGGCCAGCACTTCGGTCCAAGAAGACAAACAAGGGATTGTAAAAAGTACAACAGCTGAGAGATCGGCGACTGTTCTCGTTGATGATTTAAACGTACGCAACGAGCCTTCGCTATCAGCCGGTGTTCTTGGCAAGCTGCATATCGGCGAGCAAGTACCAGTTGAAAAAGTGACAAATGATTGGGTACATATCCATTACAAGGGACAAAGAGCTTGGGTAAGTCGACAATTTGTCCGCATCTCGAATAAAACGAAACAAACAGCGGACAACAGCGAGGCTCCAGCAGACGGTTTTGCCGTTATTTTATATAATGGGACCAACCTTCGTTCCGATGCCAGCACATCTGCTTCTGTCGTGGCAAGAGGATCACAAGGAGAACGCTATCCTATTCAATCCCGGGTTGGCGATTGGTATAAAATTAGTCTTTCCAGCGGCCAAAAAGCCTATGTGGCGAGCTGGGTGGTGTCAGTCAATGGAAAGGCTGCCGTGGACGAGCCTTCAACCGAGCCAGTTGATGACCGCACACCTGGGTTAAGAGGGAAAACCATCATTCTCGATCCGGGCCATGGCGGTGTCGATGCCGGGACCACGGGTATGCACGGAACGTTTGAGAAATTCATTACCTTAAAAACAGCGGAACGCTTATACCATAAGCTGCGTCAGGCAGGGGCTAATGTTATTTTAACCCGATCGGATGATCAATACATCTCTCTTCCTTCCCGGGTGGCCACGGCCAGATATCATCGTGCTGATGCGTTCATCAGTCTTCACTATGATAGCACTCACCATAACGGAGCAAACGGCTTTACTACCTATTACTATCACAATGGGCATAAACAGCTTGCAAAAAAGGTAAACCGTAATTTAGAACAGTCTCTTCCTATGAAAAATCGTGGTGTCCGTCACGGTGACTATTACGTTTTACGTGAAAACAGCCAGCCTGCCATTTTACTGGAACTTGGCTATTTAAGCAATCCACGAGAGGCTTCGGCTGTTGTAACAAGCCCTTATCAAGAATTAATTACCAATGGTGTATATAATGGGTTAAGCTCTTATTTTAATAACTAATATGAAAAACAGACGAATCCAAAATGGATTCGTCTGTTTTTTTATTAGCTCTGTTACGAAGGAGCATGGATTGACGCTCTGGTCGCTTTGTTTTTATGGACGCTATCGCTTGAAGCGCCTGCACCTCTTCATTTCGTAGAAAGACAACCGACCTTCTTGTCTTCCTGCTAAGAGAAAAAGCGACTCTCTAAAGAGCCGCTTTAGTTGCTTTCTAATATAAATGTGACCGGTCCGTCATTAATAAGGGACACATCCATCATTGCACCAAATTTCCCCGTTTCAACATGGACACCTTTTTCTCTCAGCATTTCATTGAATCGGTCGTACAATTTCTCAGCTTGCTCTCCTTTAGCGGCGCTCATAAAGTTGGGACGGCGCCCTTTACGGCAATCGCCATACAAGGTGAATTGAGAAACAGATAAAATGGCACCGCCTTCATCAAGCAGTGAACGATTCATCTTTCCTTCTTCATCCTCAAAAATTCTTAAGTGGACAATTTTTTCTGCCAAATAAGCCGCTTCTGCTTCCCCGTCTTCATGAGTCACACCAACAAGAAGCACGAGGCCGCTATCAATGCGGCCTACCACTTCTCCTTCTACAGTAACCGATGCTTCTTTACTTCTTTGCAAAACAACTTTCATTGTTAAAACACCCTTAATTTAAAATTCTGTGTACCGAATAAATATCTGGTATTTGCTTAATCCGTTCCACTACTTTATGCAGGTGACTAATGTTGCGAATATAAATGGCCATATCAATCTTTGCCACTTTATTGCGGTCCGATCTCCCCGAAACAGTGGAAATATTCGTTTTCGTTTCGCTGACCGCTTGCAGCACCTCATTCAATAATCCTTGACGATCATATCCTGAAATTTCAATCTCAACCGTATACTCTTTTTGATCAGCCGCGCCGCCTTCCCATTCTACTTCGATCAGACGGTCTGTCGATTCTTCATCATTGACGTTCGGACAATCAGCTCGGTGCACAGAAACACCGCGTCCTTTCGTAATATAACCAACGATGTCATCTCCAGGAACAGGATTACAACAGCGAGACAAACGGATAAGAAGATTATCAATGCCTTTCACTGTCACTCCGGAATTTTTCTTTGGATGAGACGGGGAGGAAACGGGCTTTAAATCTTTTAACGTTTCTTCAACGATCGCCTCCTGGTCTCTCATTTTCCGCAATTTTTCGGTCAGGCGGTTAACCACTTGCAAAGCGGTGATCCCATTGTATCCAACAGCTGCATACATATCTTCTTCATTGGCAAAATTAAACTTCTCTGCCACACGCTTCACATTGTCAGGAGTGAGGACTTCCTTCACATCGAAATCCATGTTTTTAATTTCTTTCTCAACTTGTTCCCGGCCTTTAATTACATTTTCTTCGCGGTTTTGCTTTTTGAAAAATTGTTTAATCTTATTTTTCGCCTGTGAGGTCTGAGCCATTTTCAACCAGTCTTTACTTGGGCCGTATGAATGCTTAGATGTTAAAATCTCGACGATATCTCCTGTTTGAAGCTTATAATCGAGAGTAACCATCTTTCCATTCACTTTTGCACCGATGGTTTTGTTGCCAATTTCGGAATGAATGCGATAAGCAAAATCAAGAGGGACCGAGCCCTTTGGAAGCTCAATGACATCTCCCTTTGGTGTGAAAATAAAGACCATATCGGAAAAAAAGTCAATCTTTAATGATTCCATGAATTCTTCTGCATCCGCAGAATCATTTTGATACTCCATAATTTCCCGGAACCAGGACATCTTTTTGTCGAATGAAGCTTTTTCATCAACCGTCTTGCCTTCTTTATATGCCCAATGAGCAGCCACCCCGTACTCAGCGATATGATGCATATCCTTCGTGCGGATCTGCACTTCAAGCGGATCTCCTTTTGGACCGATGACCGTCGTATGAAGAGACTGATACATATTCGTTTTCGGCATAGCAATATAATCTTTAAATCGACCCGGCATTGGCTTCCAGCAAGTATGAATAATTCCTAATACTGCATAGCAGTCTTTAATACTGTCAACAATAACCCGAACAGCTAGCAAATCATAAATTTCATTGAATTGCTTATGTTGAAGCACCATTTTACGATAAATGCTGTAAATATGCTTTGGCCGCCCAGATAGCTCGGCCTTAATCGAAATCTCGTCCAAACGCGTCTTTACATCATTAATCACTTCATCCAAGTATTGCTCACGTTCCGCCCGTTTACGCTTCATTAAATTAACAATTCGATAATATTGCTGCGGATTTAAATAACGTAAAGCAATATCTTCTAATTCCCATTTAATTTTTGATATTCCTAAACGGTGAGCCAGCGGTGCGAAGATTTCAAGTGTTTCATTGGCAATGCGCCGCTGTTTTTCATGAGGCAAGTGCTTTAGTGTCCGCATATTATGCAGACGGTCTGCCAGTTTAATTAAAATAACCCGGATATCCTGCGCCATTGCTACAAACATTTTCCGATGATTTTCCGCCTGCTGCTCTTCTTTAGATTTATATTTAATCTTTCCTAGCTTTGTTACCCCATCTACGAGCATGGCCACTTCTTTGCCGAAGGCTTCTTCCATGTCTGCCAACGTTATGTCTGTATCTTCAACGACATCATGCAAAAAACCGGCTGCTACAGTGGCCGGATCCATTTCTAAATCTGCCAGTATTCCTGCTACCTGAATCGGGTGGATGATGTAAGGCTCCCCTGATTTACGGTACTGGTCCTTATGCGCTTCCTTAGCGTATTGATAAGCTTTTTCTACGAGCTTGACATGTTCTGCGTTTAAATATTCACTCGCCTTCTCAATCACTTCATCGGCAGTCAATACCCGATCTTTTGCCATATGTTTACTCACCTTTGCCATCTATTAAATATTTTTGTTTCTGCTCTAAAAGATACTAATAGTTCTTATTATCGAAAAAAAGTAGGCAGATGTAAAGATATCTTGCTCATTTTCTAAAGAAAATGAAAAAGAATGTCGAAAATATTCACGTTATTTTCAGATTTTTTCTAAAACTGCCCTTCTTTAGCAAAGAAAGTATAAAAAAACAGGCACTGTCATCAGTGCCTGTTTTTCCTTTTATTCATAAGGAATCAATGTCAATACATCATATCCGTCCAATTTACTGCGTCCATTCAAGTAAGAAAGCTCCACTAAGAATGCAATACCTGCCACGATTCCACCCAGCTGTTCCACAAGCTTAATGGTAGCTTCAATCGTACCGCCTGTAGCAAGCAAGTCATCTGTAATTAATACACGCTGGCCCGGCTTCACCGCGTCTTTATGAATGGTCAAAACGTCATCCCCGTATTCCTTTCCATAGGTTACCTTCACTGTTTCACGCGGAAGTTTTCCTTCTTTGCGCACAGGAGCAAAACCGACACCCAGCGCATAAGCGACTGGACAGCCGACAATAAATCCACGGGCTTCAGGACCGACAATTAGATCAATCTCTCTCTCTTTAGCATATTCGACAATTTGATCTGTCGCATAGCGAAAAGCCTCTCCGTTGTCCATTAATGGCGTAATATCTTTAAACTTAATGCCCGGCTTTGGCCAATCCGGTACAATTTTAATATACGGCTTTAAATCCATGATTCAACTTCCTCCTCATTATCAACAGGGGCATTCACATGCTTATCCAGCCAGTCCTTTAATTCCTGGCATGAAGAATAGAGCAGCTGATTCTCCAGTTCAAATTGCATTTTCTTATTTTGATAGGTTCGAGATTCATTCAAATCTCGTTTAGGAGCCTGTTCATTCAAATGAATGACTCCTTCACTTATTGTAACAAAGTCAAGCTCAAAAAACACTTTTGACATAAAGTCAATCGTTTCCCGCGACCACCCGCGATGCTGGGCAAGCTGGTCTCCTTGTTTAGTTAAATCAAAGCTTTTTCTTTTTAATAAAAAAGCGTATAGCCATTTAAAATGTTCCCTCGTCGGCATCGTGCTGAAGAAGTGACTGTCCTTTTGATAGAAGTGAGCATAGATGCGTTCCGGGCAGCCTGTTTGCAGGAGTGCTTCCACTACTTCTCTCGTCGGGGGCAAGTCAACCAGCACAATGTTTTGCTTGTCAATGGACAATTGTAAAGCGGCTTCCTGCCCATTGACATATACAGTTTCTCCAGCAAATTTGCCTAAATTTAATTCGGCTGCTGTTTCCTCTTTAAATGTAACCAACAAGCGGTCATCCGGCACTTGGCTTATCCACCTTTCAAGCTGCCGATGACCTCTGACGTCAAATAATTGCCAATCGTCCACACGAAGATCTTTTAGAAACAATTGCGGCTTTCGGATATTGTTCCACTCATTAACTGCTAATTCTCCAATAGCTGATACTTTTGAAAAAGGAGCAATATGATCAGCATATTGGCCCAGGCCAAAACCAATGCTATCCAGCGAACCGGCAGGGTCTTCAAGCTGAAGCTTCAAATGTGTCTTATCGGATCCAATCTTACGAATAGTGGAAAATTCCACTTTCTCGATCAGTACTTGTGGTTTGGGGTTGCCCATTCCATAAGGTGCCAACATATTCAATTCTTCAATTACAGACAAATTCACCTGTGCTAGCGGCACCACTGCATCAAGCTCCGTAACAGGAACCAGGTCTTCGGCAGATAGCTGCTCGCTAGCGAGTGAGCAAAGACGCTCTCTCAGCTCATCAACATCAGACAATTCCAGCGTCATGCCAGCTGCCATTGGGTGCCCACCAAAATGAGGAAGCAATTCCCGGCACTCGGACAAATTCTTGAAGAGATCAAAGCCTGGAATACTTCTTGCTGATCCCTTTGCCTTATTCGTTTCTGGATCAAAACTAAGCACAATAGCCGGCCGGTAGAATGTATCTACTAGTCTCGATGCCACAATGCCGATCACACCAGCATTCCAATTTTCTTTGCCTACAACAATAACAGGATATTTTTCTGGGGGATAGTGGGCCTGTACTGTCTCAATTGCTTCCTTTGCAATCTCTGAAACAATCGTTTGCCGTTCTTTGTTCATGGCGTCAATTTCCTGGGCAAGTTCACTCGCCTCTGCCCGATCTTTTGTGAGCAGTAAATCAACAGCCGGCGCTGCATCAGCGAGACGGCCGGCGGCATTGATGCGAGGAGCAATCATAAAGCCCACTGTTTCCTCATCTACCGCTTCTGGCTTTGTAGATGTTAGCTGTAAAAGCGATTCAATTCCTGGACGCGATGCCTGCTGAAGCTTTTTTATTCCCGCTTTGGCGATGGTTCGATTCTCTCCCTTTAAAGGCACAAGATCTGCAATTGTCCCAATAGCAGCCAGGTCCAATAGATGTTCCGGCACATGGCCATACAACGCATGAGCCACCTTAAAGGCTACTCCAACGCCTGCTAAATAAGGAAATGGATAGCTTCCTCCTGGCAGATTCGGATGAATAATAGCCAGCGCCTGCGGAAGCTCTGGTCCCGGCTCGTGGTGATCAGTAATAATTAAATCCATGCTAAGCTCAGCGGCTACAGCTGCTTCATTCACTGCAGCAATACCCGTATCTACAGTAATGATTAGCTGATACCCCTGTTCCTTTGCCAAACGAAAAGCTGACTCATTTGGCCCATATCCTTCGGTAAAGCGATTTGGAATATAGAAATCTACTTTTGCCCCCAAATCCGTTAAAGCCGTCATCATAACAGACGTGCTGCTTACTCCGTCTGCATCATAATCTCCAAATACTAAAATGGGCTCTTCATTTTCAATCGCCCGATAAATTCGCTCAATCGCTGTTCTCATTCCATCGAACAAAAATGGATCGTGAAATTCATGCCCTTTATCGTATAAAAAACTCCGCGCTGCATCTGTCTCAGTTATACCGCGATTGATCAACAAGGAGGCCAACAATGGGCTAATTCCCAATTGTTCCATCAGTTGATCCCTCACTTGTTCATCTGTCTTCTGAACAATCCAGCGGGTTTTTGATTTTAACATACCGTCACCCCTTAGCCCTACTATTATACAAGAGTAAAAATAGGGATTCAATGCAGGTGTTTATTTTCATAAAAAAAAGCGTTCTAGAGCAAATCTTCTAGAACACCTTGTATGGAGAGGATCCCTGCTTATTTTCCATCAGGAGCTATTCGTTTGATTGAATCAGCTTGGCTCTTTTCCCGTCTCTCCAGCTTTAAATCGTGAAGTTCCTGTTTTAGTTTTTCAATTTGATGAATAAGCACATCGTTTTGCCGCCTCAAGCCGATTGTACGAAACAGACTGAACGCTCCTGAAACTACTCCTCCCATTAATACCGAAACTATGATGACAAGGACAAGCGGCCATTCCGACTGTCCAAATACATAATTTACTTCCACCGGATTAACGTTAATGACAGCAAACACTGCAACAACCAAAGCAAAAAGAATCACGAGTAGCAAAGCCGATTGCATCTTCATCTTTATTCCTCCTTTTCAGCTAACTCTCTTCCTTGAAGCGCGATTGGTCGGGGTTTATATGAATGAAAGCGTCCTGAACGTCAGGAAGTGCCAGCAGCTTCTGCTTTACTTGCTTTCCGACACTATGCCCTTCTTCTACGGTCATTAAAGGGTCCACGGATATTTTCAAATCTATAATTACATAATGGCCGTGTTCCCGTGCGTAAAGAGAATTAATCTTTCGCACATCAGGAACAGATAAGACGGCCTCTCTAAATGAGCCTGTATTCTCCTCATGAAGAACATGGTCCATTGTGTTGTGTATCGACTCGCTTCCGACCGTCCAAGCAATCTTCAACACAAGCACCGAAACAAGAAGCCCCGCAACTGGATCACCATAAACAAGCCATTCTATTCCGAGCTTCCCACCTAGCATCGCGGCCCCAATACCAATCAGTGCAGCTATAGAAGAGTACACATCCGAACGGTGTTCATACGCGTTCGCAATTAGCGCATTGCTCTTTAACCTTTTTCCCAACCGGTACTTGTATTGAAACATCGCCTCTTTCACAAGAATAGAAAAGAGAACGGCATAAATAGCAATGGCCTTGGGAGGCTCGATGTTGTGAAAAAATGCTTTGACTGACGAAATGCCAATCTCGATTCCGACAAGAACGAGCAGTACAGCAACAACAATAGCTGAAATCGATTCTGCTTTGCCATGCCCATAGGGATGATCTTCATCAGGTGGGCGTTTAGCCGCTCTTAAGCCAACCCATACAGCGAGTGAGCCAGCCACATCGGATGCTGAGTGTGCAGCATCTGCAATCAGCGCCCGGCTGTGGCCGATCACTCCGCATACTCCCTTAAGAACAGCCAAAAAAATATTCCCGACGATTCCAACCACTGCTGCAAATTCTGCTTTTTTAAATCTTTCCTCTTTCTCCATCTAACGGCCTCCTCCATTTCCTCTGCTATTATTATGAACAATCAGCAGAGGATTCATGAAAAGGGACAGCCGTCCGATTGATTATCTTACAGAAAAAGCCCTCTGTCATTTACATAAGAGTAGATGACAGAGGGCTTTACACTTCAGGTTAACAGAATAGCGGTAAACGACACTCCCTCTTTCGGAGTCTGAACGGCAACTTCTCGCCGAGCGCTATCGCGCTGATTGAGCACCTTCCGCTTTTCTTTATACTTGTGGTTCGTCGCTCCATTGTTTTTTCTCTTTGTAAGTAATAATAGAGCCTTTTTTCTTGAGTTCCTTCTTCTTCCATATGAGCCACAGCTGGGCGGCGATAAAGAGGGACGAGTACACCCCTGAAATCAGACCAACGAGAAGCGCAATGGAAAAGTTACGGATTGATTCACTTCCAAATAGAAGCAAGGCAACGACAGCAATAACAACCGTCAGGACAGTATTGACTGAACGCGTAAACGTTTGGCGCAAGCTGACATTGACGATGTCTTCAAGCTCCTGCTCTGTTTTGATTTTGCGTCTCTTCGCCATATTCTCACGCATCCGGTCAAAGGTAACAATCGTGTCATTAATGGAATAACCGATGATCGTTAGAACCGCAGCGATAAAGGTAATATCTACTTCAAGGCGTATTAGACTGAAAACAGCTACGATGAAAAAGGCATCGTACAGCAAGGAAATAATCGCTCCGAGCGCCATGTAAATTTCAAAGCGGATCGTCACGTACAAAATAATCCCAACAGAAGCAATAACAAGAGCTTTGACCGCATTTTTCGCAAGCTCTTTTCCAATGATTGGCGAAACTGTACTGATATTTGGCTCACTGCCATACTTTTTAGCGAAGTGTGCTTTTACATCCGCTACTTTATCTTGAGAGAAAGACTCTTTAAAACGGGCAACCCCCACGTTTTTCTTTTCTCCCGAAAGAACGATATCGTCCGTAGAAAGTCCAACTTCTTTTAATTCATTTTTCACCACTTCTTCAGTTAATGGCTTGTTTGACATAATTTCCATGCGCGTTCCGCTTGAAAAGTCAATTCCAAGGTTCAAACGGAAGAACACCAGGACAATGATGCCTGCTACAAGAACGATTGCTGAAAAAGCGAAAAATTTATTATGATGCTTCACAAAATCAAGCTTGTCAAAGCGTGTCGGTAAATCGATCGTATCATAGTTCTCGCTAATGTCTTTAATATCTTTTTTCCTAACACCAAACCAGCCTGGTTTGTCCTTTAGCCAGTTGCTTTGAACAAACAAGCTGAGCAGCAAGCGAGACCCCCAAATGGCCGTAATAAAACTCACGAGGATGCTGACAATAAGCGTCGTCGCAAACCCTTTAACCGAGCTTGTTCCGAAGTAAAATAGAACGGCCCCGGCCAAAATAGTCGTTAAGTTTGCATCAAGAATCGTTAGGAAGGAACTTTTATTCCCTTCTTTAAAAGCGGCCCTGATCGAGCGGCCTACTTTAATTTCTTCTCTGATCCGTTCATACGTAATGATGTTGGCATCAACCGCCATCCCAACACCGAGAATTAAAGCGGCAATACCAGGAAGCGTTAAGACAACATTCATCCAGTCAAAAACTAGTAAAATTAAATAGATATAGACTGAAAGAGTAACTGTCGCAATGAATCCCGGCAACCGGTAATAGAAAAGCATAAATAAATAGATAATAGAGATGCCGATAATCCCGGCGAGGACCATTTCATTCAGTGCTTTTTCCCCAAATTGCGCTCCAACGGAAGTGGAATACACTTCATCCAATTTCACTGGCAAAGCCCCTGCATTTAATAGGGAAGCAAGATTTTGTGCTTCTTCAACTGTAAAATTTCCTTCAATTGTCACTTCATTCGTATCAAATACTTGGCTAACATTTGGCGCAGATAGGAATCCTGGATTTTTCTGCTGAACTTCTTTTCGGAAAGAGTCTTTTCCTTCTTCAAAATCAAGCCAAATAACAAGCTGATTGTTTGGCGCCATCTTAAGAACGTGCTCTGTCACTTCTTTAAACTTCTTGCTGCTTTTCAATTTTAATGCAACGTTTGGCGCTCCTTGCTGTGTGAACGATTGCTTCGCTCCGCCTTCTGCAAGGTCACTCCCGTCCATCATAAGCTTATCGTTGGCATCGCGGAAAGACAGATTTGCTTGCGTAGAAAGCATTTTCCGTGCTTCTGTTTGGTCTTCTACACCCGCGAGCTGAACACGGATACGATTGCCTTCTTCAATCTGAATAATCGGCTCACTTACGCCGAGAGCATTCACCCGCTTATCCAGGGCATCGGCTGTATTTTTCACGACTTCTTGTGTAATCTTCTGGCCCGGTTTTGCTGGTTCGACCTCATACAGCACTTCAAACCCGCCTTGAAGGTCAAGCCCAAGTTTTATATTGTTGACAATGTCCTTTGTCGTGAGCCCGATTGCACTTGCAAGCAGCAGCACAATAAGAAAAAAGGCCACAATCCGGCTGCGTTTTACCATTGTACAATTTCCTCCTTAATTCAAATCATCTGCAACAAATGAATAAAATGATTTCCAATATGATGAAAAAAATTCTGGTAAAAGGATACCAGAATTCCTTAACAAAACTATTATGAAGTAGAAAATAACTGCTGTCAATTTTACTTAACTTTTTTCGTCCCAAGCAGTTCCCGCAGTTCTTCCTCATTGATTTCCTCAAACCAATTCGTCGAGCGATAGGCTTCAACGGTTGCATAATTCATATAATCCCCCGGCATCATGGATAGGATATCAGCGACGAGTTCATATACGTGTACATCCTCTTCAGGCTTTCGCCATTTTTTCATCGTTAAATACTTCCACAAAGAAGGAATGTCAATGGTTCCGTAATTCAACAGCCGAAATTCCTCAACCTTGCTTTTTAACGCCGGCAATAAATATTGAAAATACTTGTCATATGGATGTATTTCCCCCATCCTTCTCCTCCCCTTTTGTTTAGAAGAATCAATGAACTTGTCATGCTTGCCCGACTAGATGGCATATATATCATTGTAAAGCAATTCATCTATTTTGAGAAGGCAGGGAGACAGATGTCAAAGTTTTTAAAGGGGACACTCGTTTTAATGGCAGCTATGTTCATCACAAAAATACTCGGCTTTGTCAATCGCATTGTAATCGCCCGTCTGATCGGCGAGGAAGGTGTCGGCTTATACATGATGGTATTCCCATCATTTATTCTTGTAGTCACACTCACACAGATGGGGCTCCCTGTAGCCATCTCCAGAAGTATTGCCGCCGCAGAAGCAAGGGGCGACATAGCAAAAATGAAAAGGATTTTAGCTGTATCGCTATCTATTACGCTGTCACTATCGTTACTTTTTACACCTGCACTTTTGCTGCTCGCTCCTTATTTGTCAGAAGTGTTATTTACCGATCCGCGCACCTACTATCCTTTAATCGCCATTACGCCAGCTATTCCGATTATTGCGGTTTCCTCCGTGCTACGTGGATATTTCCAAGGTAGACAAAATATGAAGCCGGCTGCTTATTCTCAAATATTGGAGCAGATTGTCCGAATTGGTCTGATTGCTTTATTTACAAAGGAAATGCTCCCTTATGGAATGGAATTCGCTGCTGCCGGAGCAATGGCTGCCGCTGCCTGTGGAGAACTTGTTTCATTGCTTTATTTATTACTAATGTTCCGATTTAATAAAAACTTTCTGCTTCGGCGTCGCTTCTTCCGGGCTATTCGCACTGGAAAAGAAACAGTAAAAGAACTATTCGAGGTCGCCATTCCTACAACTGGCAGCCGGATGATCGGTTCTCTCTCGTGGTTTTTTGAACCGATCGTCGTCACTCAAAGTTTAGCTATCGCTGGTGTAACAGCCATCGCGGCTACCAAACAATATGGCGTGTTAACCGGATATGCACTCCCGGTTATGTTCTTGCCATCATTCGTTACCCTAGCCTTGTCCACGTCTCTCGTTCCTGCTGTCAGCGAGGCGTACGCTAAGAAACAACATCAGCTGCTGGAGCACCGCGTCCAGGAAGCCTTGCGCTTTTGCCTTGTGACAGGCGGGCTGTCTGTGCTGCTTTTGTTCTTATATGCTGAACCGCTCATGCAATTTATGTATCATTCATCCAATGGTGCCCGCTTTATTGAGTTAATGGCTCCTTTTTTCTTATTTTATTATTATCAAGGCCCTCTCCAGGCTGTTTTGCAAGCGTTGAACTTGGCCAATGCAGCAATGATTAACAGCCTAATTGGCGCCGCTGTAAAGTTAGCTGTTATCTTTATTTTTGCTTCACAACCGCAATTTGGCATCTATGGCGCTGCGCTTGGCATGGCTGCAAGCATTTTACTCGTTACTCTGCTGCATTTGGCGACTGTCTTTAAAAAAATTTCTCTTACCGTAAACATTCACCAGTACATTAAATTTTCTCTCGTTCTGGCTGCTTCTTTCTTTATTAGCCGTTCCTTAAACGATCTATGGTTGGATAAGCTTAGTTCTTTCACTTACCTAGCTGCCGGGGCAGCACTAACCATTCTTTGCTACTTTGTTTTTTCCGTTATGCTCGGTCTTGTGACTAAACAAGATTTATCGCGGCTTCCTTTTGTAAAAAAATAAATCGGCTTTTATACTCCCATCTTGTCAATATAAAACGTGCCATCATGGAAGCTACAAAACGAAATGCCTTTAATATCTTTGTAGCCTCTTTTCTTTAATTCACGCATGAGCCATTGCTCTGTTTTGCCGATCATTCGCAAATGTTCATGATGGACTTCGCCATCCAGCACAATCGGCAATGTGAATGAGCCCTCTTTTTTCTTATTCTCTTTCTTGAGAATTGACAGGGTGCCGGATGTTTCCAATATAGCGAATTCGATATCATCAATATGGCGAATATCTTTATCACGCAGTTGAAGAAGTAAATCATCATAATTATAGCGATGTCTTCTCATCGCCTTTTCATCAATCTTTCCGTGTTTAATAACAATCTCTGGTTTGCCGTCGATAAACTCTCTGAACTTTACATTTTTTAAAGAGATATACGCAAGGCTGATTTGAATAATAACGAGAAGAGCGATGGGCACAAGTGTGTGCATTAACGGATCATTCGGCTGCTCAATGGCAATGACAGCCATTTCACCAATCATAATGAATACAACGAGATCCAGGATACTCAGCTCACCAATCTCTCTTCGGCCCATCATCCGGAATACAAATAAAATAACAACATATAGAAATATGACTCGAAAAATGATTGTCCAGTAAACCATGGAACTCTCCTTTATATCTGTTAATGTTACCTCTTAGTGTGAGCCTAAGTGAAAAAAACATGAAATACAAACAATGGAAAGTAAGGAGGACTTTAATGTGAAGCCTTTCAGTTATGGAATTATGTATGGAACGATCGTAATTTTTGTATTTGCTGCGGTGTGTAGCCTTGTCTTTTCTCTTATTTTACGGTTCAGCACGTTGAATGAATCATCCTTGCATCTCTCGATTACAATCACCTCATTTTTTGTGCTTTTTATCGGGGGATTTATTTCAGGAAAGCTCTCTGGCCAAAAGGGCTGGCTCTCAGGAGGAGCCGCTGGGCTCTTATACAGTTTAGTTATGATTCTTTACCAGTATTTAGGTCATGATTCCGTCTTCGGATGGGAGCAGCTCGTCTATCATCTCTGCTTTATCGTCACAGCAATGATGGGCGGCGTGCTCGGTGTGAATATGTCTTCAAAAAAATAAAAAAAGCAAATCAACCTATTTGGTTGATTTGCTTTTTTATTACATTATTGAGGTGTCACTGCTTTTTCGGACACTTCACGAATGGCAGAACGATCATATGTAAGACGGCTGCCATCCCCGCATTTAATCACGACTGTGCCTTCTTCAATTGCATCGATAAATCCATGCAAACCGCCGATAGTCACCACTCTGTCGCCTTTTTGCAAACTGTTTTGCATTTCCGCTACTGATTTTTGACGCTTTTGTTGTGGACGGATAAGCAAAAAGTAAAATAAAACAAACATCAACACGAGCATAATAATTGACTGCATAATTTCACCCCTTTCTGAGAACGATGTTAGAAGTTTTTCGCATCCGGACGGTTAAAACCGTAGGTCTCGAAAAATTCTTCCCTAAAGTCTCCCAGACGGTCTTCTCTAATCGCTTCTCTTACTTGTTCCATTAATTTTATCAGAAAATATAAGTTATGGTAAGTTGTAAGCCTAATTCCAAATGTTTCATTCGCACGTATGAGGTGACGAATGTAAGCGCGCGAGTAATTTCGGCACGTGTAGCAGTCACAATTTTCATCAAGCGGCCCAAAATCCCGGGCATATTTAGCATTTTTTACAACCAATCTTCCCTCACTCGTCATCAGTGTCCCATTTCTTGCAATTCGCGTTGGCAATACACAATCAAACATGTCTACGCCACGGATCGCCCCGTCAATTAAAGAATCAGGCGAACCAACCCCCATCAAGTAGCGCGGCTTTTGTGCCGGCAAAAGCGGAGTGGTGAATTCAAGCACGCGATTCATCACATCTTTTGGCTCTCCAACAGACAAGCCACCGATCGCATAGCCTGGGAAGTCGAGAGAAACTAAGTCATTGGCACTTTGACGGCGGAGCTCTTCATATTCTCCTCCTTGGACGATGCCGAACAGCCCTTGATCCTCCGGTCGAGAATGAGCATTCAAACACCTTTCTGCCCAGCGAGAGGTTCTTTCGACTGAGCGTTTCATGTAATCATACTCTGCAGGATAGGGCGGGCACTCATCAAACGCCATCATAATATCAGACCCAAGCGCATTTTGAATCTCCATTGCTTTTTCCGGAGATAAAAACAGCTTGTCCCCATTTAAATGATTACGAAAGTGAACCCCCTCTTCTTCAATTTTACGAAAATCACTTAAAGAAAATACTTGAAAACCGCCTGAATCTGTTAAAATCGACCGGTCCCAATTCATAAATTTATGAAGACCACCTGCTTCTTTAACGATTTCATGGCCAGGGCGCAGCCAAAGGTGGTATGTATTACTCAAAATAATGTTAGCGCCCATTTCTTTTAACTCTTCCGGAGACATCGTCTTAACAGTCGCCAATGTTCCTACCGGCATGAACACAGGCGTCTCAAAACTTCCATGCGGTGTGTGAACACGTCCCAGACGAGCTCCCGTTTGCTTACACGTTTTGATTAATTCATATTTAATTGCTGGCAAATCAATGCCACTCCCTTCTAAATAAAAGCGGAAGGCGCTCGCTCAGCGCAATAGCAGATTGGAGCTTTCGACGTGGAGTCGTTTCTTAGACTCCGACCGAGAGAGCGAAATCAGCGTACGCGCTAGCGCCTGCAGCTGGATAACACAACAAAAGCGGAAGGCGCTCGTCCAGCGGTGACAAGCACAACACGAACCGACTGAAAGGCTGCCCTTGAGCCTTCCAGACGGGTGGGCTTGTGACCTCGAGCCGCTAGCGCCTATAGCTAGATAACAATAAAAGCGGAAGGCGCTCGCTCAGCGCAATAGACGGTTGGAGAAAGGAATCGGGGAGTCGCTCTTTGACTCCTGAGACCTATCGAAACGGTCGTATGCGCTAGCGCCTATAACTAGATAATCATACACTTGCTCGTCTCTGCTCGACAAACGTTCTCTCCAAAAAAGTCAGTCTTTACCTCTTAAAAAAGAGAAAAATCAAGGAGAAGACGCTACAGCGCCATAATCAGAGTACAAAAGTGTTATTCTTACTTAATTAGCATCGCATCGCCAAAGCTGAAGAAGCGATATTTCTCAGCTACTGCTTCCTTGTAAGCATTCATCACATGCTCTTTTCCGGCAAGGGCACTTACCAGCATGATTAATGTAGATTTGGGCAAGTGGAAGTTGGTGATCATGCCGTCAATTGCTTTAAAGTCAAAGCCGGGATAAATAAAAATGTCCGTCCAGCCGCTGGCTGCTTCGATACGTCCGTTATAATCCCGAGCTATTGTTTCCAATGTTCTTGTTGAAGTCGTGCCCACACTGATGATACGGCCTCCCTCTTCTTTCACTTTCTGAATAAGATGAGCCGTTCCTTCCGACAAATGGTAAAACTCAGCATGCATTTCATGTTCCTCGATCGCCTCCACAGACACCGGGCGGAAAGTACCGAGACCGACATGCAACGTTAAAAAAGCGGTATGTACGCCCATGGCTCGGATTTCTTCCAGCAGCTCTTCTGTAAAGTGAAGTCCGGCTGTCGGAGCAGCAGCTGATCCCCGTTCTTTCGCAAAGACCGTCTGGTAACGATCACGCTCCTCCAGCTGTTCTTTAATATAAGGCGGCAGCGGCATTTCTCCAAGCTCATCAAGCACTTCGTAAAAAATTCCTTCATAAGAAAAATCTAAAATTCGGCCACCATGCTCTTTTTCACCTGTACAAACAGCGGAAAGCCGGCCGTCTCCGAATATAATCTGACTGCCCTCTTTAATACGCTTCGCCGGTTTTACAAGTGTTTCCCAACGGTCGCCCTCCTCCTGTTTTAGCAGGAGCACTTCAATTTTCGCACCTGTATCTGTTTTTGTACCGTACAGCCGGGCTGGCATAACTTTTGTGTCGTTCAAGACAAGACAATCACCTGGTTGTAAAAAAGAGGTGATATTTTTGAATACTTCATGCTGAATAGCACCTGTTTCTTTATCAAGCACCATCAACCGGCTCTCCGCCCGCTCGGCAAGCGGCGTCTGTGCAATTAATTCTTCAGGCAGATTAAAGTCAAATTCCTCTACTTTCACTTTCTTCATCCCTATCTTTTTATTTCCATCTTCCGATCACATAAAAAATGAGTGACAGTACAATGCTGGCAATAATAGATGTCATAATCGGAAAATAAAATGTGGTATTTCCTTTTTTGAATAACAGGTCGCCAGGCAGACGCCCTATTTTAACAAACTGCATCACTAGCCCTAACACAAAGATCACTACACCGATTAACATCAGTGTCTTACCGATTCCGCTCATCTGTCGGAACCTCCATATGAAAATGCTGGTACACCAATTCACTGACGATCCGTCCTCTTGGTGTCCGCTGCAAAAAGCCAATTTGCAGCAAGTACGGCTCATACACATCTTCAATCGTGCCGGCTTCTTCACCAATGCTTGCAGCTATTGTTTCCACACCGACGGGACCGCCACGAAATCGCCCAATAATTGCTTTTAACAATTTGTGGTCAATGTGATCAAGTCCTCTACGGTCGACCTGCAGCAATTCAAGCGCCTCTTCTGCCAGCTCATAGGTAATTATGCCATTTCCACGCACCTGTGCATAGTCGCGCACCCTTTTTAAGAGCCGATTAGCAATCCGAGGTGTGCCCCTGGATCGGCGAGCAATCTCAGTGGCGCCGGCAGGATCAATCGCTGTTTGAAATATATCTGCTGTTCGCATAACCACTTCGCGGAGCTGCTCCTCATTATAATACTCAAGACGGCTTAACACACCGAAACGGTCTCGCAGTGGGGCAGAAAGAGAGCCTGCTCTTGTCGTTGCTCCAATCAAGGTAAATGGCGGCAAATCCAGGCGGACAGATCGGGCACTCGGCCCCTTGCCGATTACAATATCAAGGCAAAAATCCTCCATCGCTGGATACAGCACTTCCTCAATCGCACGCGGCAGCCGGTGAATTTCATCAATAAACAGCACATCACCCGGTTCGAGTGATGTTAGAACGGCAGCCAAATCACCTGGCCGCTCAATCGCCGGTCCTGCTGTCGTCCGCATCTGCACACCCATTTCATTAGCAATCACAGCGGCAAGTGTGGTTTTGCCAAGACCAGGTGGTCCATACAATAGTACATGATCGAGAGTTTCCTGTCGCTGACGGGCGGCTTCAATAAAAATTGCCAGATTATTTTTCACTTGCTCCTGGCCAATATATTGTTTTAATGTCTGAGGACGCAGTGATTGCTCCTCATATAACTCGTCCACTTCAGCCGTTCCGGAAACGATGCGTTCTTCCATCGCAAGATCACTCCCTCATTCAGTTATCCATTCAGCAGTAATTGCAAGCCTTTGCGGATATATTGGTCTGTCGTTAACTGCTCTGCTTTCAGCTTCACACTTACCTTCTTAATTTCCCGTGCAGAATAGCCAAGTGCCTCAAGCGCGAGCAATGCTTCTTCTAGCTCAGCGTAAACAGCCGCTTTTTGTTCCATGCCCTCCGGCTGAAATAAATTCGGAAAAAACTCCGGCACAACATCCGCTAATTTTCCTTTTAAATCTAAAATCATTTGCCGAGCAGTCTTCTTGCCAACACCCGGGAATTTCGTTAAAAACCTTTCATCTTCTTGTTCAATAGCCGATACTACTTGCTGAGGCTCTCCGCTCGCCAATACAGCTAACGCTCCTTTCGGCCCGATGCCCGACACCGAAATCAATTTCTCGAACAGCCTCTTTTCTTCTATAGAAACAAATCCATACAGCGCCAGCACATCTTCGCGTACATGCTGATGCACATACACAGTGACAGTCTGCTGTTCGTGTTTGGAAAAAGCAAATGGATTTGGCGTTAATATTTGAAAGCCAATGCCGCCATTTTCAATTACCACATATTCCGGACCTACGAACGCTACGCTGCCTTTAATATATTCATACAAGTTTATTCGCTCCCCTACACTGCACATTACTCCTCATTTTATCATAACATGATTCATTGTTGAAAAAAATAAAAAGAAACGTTTGTTCTTATAAAGAATCTCCTTTTTCGCTCGCCTCATTGTCGTTTTTCAAATATAACTTCTTTTGCGTTCATATCAACAAGCTGATACCTCTTATACTCTGACCAGAAATCTTCCATTGCCCAAATAACTTCCTGATGGACTGACTTCCTTAATTGACCGTCTCTTCCTACTTCCAGAAGTGTCACTTGAACACTGTGTGGCTTTTCTTGAACGGCTGCCAGACCTTCTCCTTCTTTCTCTTTCTCTCTCAGCGCATATACACCGCCTGACAGCACACAGAGCAGTAACATTACAAGCACAGGACCTTTCACTTGTCTCTCTCCTTTTTACCTTCATTTTCGCCAAAAAGAAAAGAGCACAAACAAAAAGACCGTCTTAATTGACGGTCTTACCTATCATAAGTCCAATGTTCAATTATGTTTAGTTAGGGGATACCATGCCGCCTGCTCCTGCAGAGCTGACATCATCATCTACCTCTTTATGCTCTACACGCTGGTAAGGGCTTTCCGGCTCAGTATTTTTGTTTTTATCAACAGAAATAACTTCAATGTTCTCTCTTCTCAGCGCACTCTTCAGTATTTCTGTGAAATCCTCTTTCATCTTGTCTTCATCATACCGAAGCTCTACATTTACTACTTTCATTTTGCTCTCCTCGCTTTCTTTCATATGTATTTGTTATTTTCCCTGCTCTTTCTGATTTAAACGCCGGATTGATGGATAAAAGCGGTGTTGCATTTTCTTAGAATCTCGTGTATATTATATATATCAGCTGCGTTGTGCGTAACCTTAATAAAGTTTTAACCTTTAAGCTGAAATAG
Source organism: Bacillus sp. PK3_68 (assembly GCF_003600835.1). NCBI lineage: Bacteria > Bacillati > Bacillota > Bacilli > Caryophanales > Bacillaceae > Bacillus > Bacillus sp. PK3_68. The sequence goes on from NZ_NQYC01000001.1 coordinate 1,296,615, forward strand.
GGAGTTTTAAATTGAAGCCGGAATGTCATGCCTCATTGCTATGAGGACGACAGGAACGTTTCTGCAAACACCCACTTTATGGAGTGGTGGTTTTAAAACTTCATTAAACGTACGGCAACTGCGGCCTTTCCTTTACATAATTTAAGCCGGTTTCCTTTTTGGAAGCCGGCTTTTTTGCATATACAATCATACATATTCTTTTATTTTGTTTCCCTGTGCAGCGTAGGTCTTTTCAGCCGTGGACAATACTTTTTCAGTTCCAATCGTTCCGAGTTTGTCCGTTTATTCTTTGTTTTCATGTAATTTCTATCTCCTGTCTCCGTACATGCTAATGTAATAGTTACTCTCATTTTTCTCTCTCCTTCAATAGTGATTATGCCGTTACAAACGGAGGCAGCGGATCTTTTAAAGAAGACCATTCTGCTTTTTGTTCGTTCTCGGTCAACAAACAGCAATCGAGTGCCTTTTCAATTTCTTCTTTATTCATTCCAATCCCAATAAATACAAGCTCATTTATCCGGTCTCTATGTTCATGATGCCATCTTTTCAGTAATTCAGGTTCCTCCTGTAGCATTTGCTTTTGCTCCTGCTCAGGATAAGCAGCAATCCATTGTCCGACTCCCTGAAAGATGATGGAAGGTCCGGCTTGTGATAGTATGCAGGCTGTATCATTGCGGGAAGCGAGCCAAATAAATCCCTTTGCTCTAACTACTTCTGCTGGCCAGTTTTCCAGCCAATCCTTTAAGCGCTTCGGATGAAATGGCAGCTGTCTGCGATAAACAAAAGAGGAAATCCCATATTCTTCTGTTTCCGGTGTATGTTCACTGTTCAACTCTTTAATCCACCCAGCACTATGACTCACCTGTTCAAAATCGAGTAAATTCGTATTGAGTACCTCATCTAGTGAAAGGCGGCCATGATCTGTTAAAACAATACGGGCCTCTGGATTCAACTTTTCCAAAACTGCCTTTAATTCCAGTGTTTCCTCTTTTCCTACGAGATCAATTTTATTAAGTACAATAACATTAGCAAACTCAATTTGGTCAATTAATAAATCAACCACTTCTCTTGTGTCTGTTTCATCTGCCGCTTCTTTTCGTTCAAGCAGGCTCTCACCGGAAGCAAAGTCATGCCAAAAACGACACGCGTCTACAACCGTTACCATCGTATCAAGCCGGCAAACAGCTGATAAATCAATTCCTACAGCTTCATCCATGTATGTAAATGTCTGAGCTACCGGCATAGGCTCGCTAATCCCCGTTGATTCAATCACGATATAATCGATATCGCCAATTGCTGCAAGCTTTTTCACTTCTTTAATTAAATCCTCCCGAAGTGTGCAACAAATACAGCCATTTTGCATTTCAACAAGCTTTTCCTCTGTCCGCGAAAACCCACCTTGTTTAATAAGTGAAGCATCGATGTTAATCTCGCTCATATCGTTTACGATAACTGCGACTTTCTTTCCTTCCCTATTTTTTAAAATATGATTGAGCAGTGTGGTTTTCCCTGCACCCAAGTATCCGCTTAATACTGTTACTGGAATTTTTATTTTCACTTTATTCTCTCCCTTCAACAAACCGTAATCATTACGATTTACAACTTTTATATTAAAACGTAATTATTCCTATTTGCAAGAGTTTTTTTAAAAAAATAAACTAAAAGGATAATTTTTCTTCAACGAATGACTGTACCATAGTTCCTCAAACCCACTGCCTAATTCCGGGAGAGAAAGGAATTAGGCAGTGGTCTTTTACTTAGTTTCTTGATTTGGACATCATCCTATTTTTCTGATCCTAAAGTTACTCTGTAAAAGCAGCCAATTTTGCGGAAATGGATATCCGAGGACCCAATAGCTAATGCCGCGAAGATTATAATCTTTTACAACATCAAACTTTGCCTGAGCACTGCGGGCGTCCTCAAACCATACTTCATGCGTGCGCCCCTGCTGATCTGTATAGCGGTAAAATGGCGACTGGGATGCGGAGTCATATTGAATAGGCGCTTCATATCTTACCGCCCGGCGAATGGCTTCTTGCATATCAAATGTTTGGGCTTCCTGCCCTTGCTGATGCGGCAGCAGCCAATCTCTTGCATATATTTGGAAGCCAAAGAAGATTTTATTTCTTGGGATGACAGAGACTGCATAGTCAAGCACTCTCCTAATTTGATTAAGCGGTGAAATAGCCTGTGGCGGTCCGAAACGATAGCCCCATTCATATGTCATTAAAATGACAAAATCAACGATTCGCCCATGAGCCTCGTAATCATGCGCCTCATATAACAACCCTTTCTGATTAGCACTTGTTTTAGGCGCTAAAGCTGTGGAGACAAAAAAACCTTCCGGATGCAGCCGGTCTACTGCCCGCTGTAAAAATTGATTATACCGTTCACGGTCGGCCGGAAATACATTTTCAAAATCAATATTTATTCCTTGGTAACCTTTTCTTTTCATGATTTGAATAACATTAGTTAAGAGTGTATCTTGCAGTTCCCTGCTTCTTAAAATGGTGCTTGCCAGCCTGGAGCCTGGATCGCTCGCAGTAAAGTTTGTAATAGCCATCATTGGCACTACCTGGGCAGCCTGGGCAGCCTGAATCGTTGCAGTATCATTGATCAATTCCAATCCGCCGTCTGCTCTCATAATATAAGCAAATGGAGAAACATAGGTTAAGTACTCACCCACCTCCCGGACTTGCCTGGCACCCTCCTCTCCCTTTTCAATCGTATAGGCGTTCACATCAATCACGGGTCTTTCAAAGGGAATATATAAAACCATCCCTGGATAAATGGAAGCCGGGCGCCGAATGTTATTAATTCTCATTAATTCTTGCACATCTGCTCCATACCGCTGAGCAATTTGGGATAATGTTTCCCCTGCCTCTACTACGTGTCTTCTCGCCGGGATATATAACATCATTCCAGGATTAATGCGTTCCGGATCCCTTATTCGGTTCACCCGAATAATCTCTCTTACTGTTACCCCATATCGTTGGCCAATTTGCCGCAATGTTTCCCCCGCTTGCACTCTATGTCGCTGAGCCAAAAGAGGAATAACTAAAGCCTGGCCAATCAAAAGACGATCGCGATCAGGCAACTCATTGGCAGCTTCAATCTGTGCTACTTCTACTCCGTACCTGCGAGCCAGCTGAGCGAGCGTTTCTCCCTTTTGAATCACATGTATAATCATAGGTGTCTCCTCCAAATCATAGTCATATGACTATACATATGCAGGATGATGCTTTAGGAAAACCTTCTATTGCTAATATTTATTAAAATTACCCTTTTATGATATTCAGAATCACTCTGCCTAACCGTTGAAACGAAAGGGTTCTCAGAGAGAAAAGCAGCAGGCAAATGTTTGCAAAACCATTGAATAAAAGGCTTGCCCATTCATACTTAACGGAGACGCCACAACCGTCTCCCCAAAAATTAAATAAACAGGAGCCTAAGGCTCCTGTTTACCTGTATTTTTCTTTGCTAAAACGGACATTTTTTAAGTCAATTGGTCCGCCATCACGCAAGTCATTGTCCAGAACACGAATGTAATTAAAAGTACCGATATCACTAGATACGTTTACATCGGCTCCTTTGGCATCACGTGTCACTGTTTGCTTGACTGCCCTTTTTACTGCCTTTTCATCACTATTTTTAGAAATTTGCAGAGCCACCATTATTTCCTTATCGCCAATAAATGTTTGAGCAGCCAGGACACCTTCTACTCCTTCAGCTTTTCGAGTTAATTTTTCTGCCAGCTTTCCGTCGTAGTTGGTATAGTAAGAATTTTTCTTTTGGACATTTTGAATGCTTTGATGGCCGTGATAATTAGCATCACTGCTATAGGGCTGCTCGTTGTCACGTTCAAAGAAGCTGCGGTCCTCTTTAGCGAGTGGTTTCGATGGATTTTGCGGATGTCCGTTGTCATCTTCATTTTGTAGATAACGGGCTTTGTCTTTGCGTATAACTTTTTGTTCCTCCCCCACAGAATGGTCGTACCATTCTGTCATAGGACCGTCATGACGATCATTTTGGTCCCCATGCCCAGCATTCGAAAAATATCCTTGTGGTTCATAGCGATTATTTCCGTCGCCATAGCCGCTTTCACTTTCAATGCCGCATGCTGCAAGGCCAGCCGATAAAGACAATATAGCAAAAGCTTTTAGCGCTTTCTCCATGACCCCACCCCTGAACTTTTATTCGGGCAAATGATGCCCTTCTTAGTTTGCAGAAGCGGAACATTCTTATCCCTGTTGGTCTTCCCATACTTTCTTCCATCTTTTGAAAAATATCTTCCGCTGTGTAAATGGCTTGACCGTTAGCTCATAAGCATGCTTGTAAGCTGACTTTTTTCCTTGAGAGGAGCCCGAGCAAACCGTCGACATTCACGAAAAACATCCGCTGGAAACAACGTATAAATAAACCAGTTCTTTTTATGCGTGTATGGAGTTATTACGCGATGCTCCATAACTTTCTCTAAGTTCCAATCGACAAGCGGAAGAACCCGGTTGGTCCATTGTACATAATCAAATAAAACGGGCGCTTGTGCAGCTAAGTCAAAATCAATTAAATAAAGCGTTCCATCAGCTGATCGAAAAAAGTTATGAGAAGCCACATCTCCATGAATCACTGCCAATTTGCCTTCATCCTTAGGCTGATCGGATAAGTGATCTAAACACCACTTGCCTGCCTCCGCGTAATGCTCTAAAACGGAAGCAGGAAAATAACGTATCAATTCAGGCAACTCTCTTTGAAATGCAGTCAGCCTTTTACGCCAAACAGCAGCCTGATCAAAATGGGGAAAGCAGGCGGTAATTTTTTCAGGGAGTTTCTCGGTCTGCTGGTGAAAGACTGAAAGTAAAGCCAATGCCTCTTCTCTTTCTTCCTCTGTTTGAAAGTAAAAAGTTTTTTTTGCGGGCTCGATAAAGGGCATAACAGCAAAAATCTGCTTCTCAAATATGATAGGTGTGACAGAATGAAAAAGAATCACCTGCGTAAACCCTTGGTCAGATAAAAAATGACATAACTGAATTTGCTTCTCCAGTTGTGACAGGGAAGCATACTTTTTAACGAACCACTTGTTTCTATTTGTAATGACGAGCCATTTTCCTTTTTTTAATGAAAAAACTGTTTGTATCGTTTCCTCCAAACGAGCGGATAACAGAAAAAGGAGACGAGGTGTTAATCCGTCTCCCTGCTGAAATTTATTCTTCATTCTCTTCGTCTTCACGCTGACAGCCACAATCTGATTTCCCTGATAATGACTGTGGAGGATATTGATTAGGCATCATCATTCCCCCGTTGGGTACATCATTGGCTGCGGAGAATACCCCGGCATATAAGGCGGCTGCATCATCGGAGGTGGGTAATAAGCAGGCGGCTGATAAGCTCCCATAACTTGCGGATAGCCTCCGTAATCCGGTGATTCCATCGCATATTCCATTGGCATAGGATAGCCTGGATAGCCTGCTCCCGGCATAGCATGCGTGCACGGTACACAGTAACTGTGCGATGGATGCGGCGGCATCTGATAAGGAGCAATGGTTGGATACATTGGTGGCGCGTAATTCATTGGCGCAACGACTCCTGCTTCTTGTGTGATTTGCACATGATCAGATGACGGATAATTCATCATTGGATAATGTGACGATATTTCTTCAGAGGATTCCATTATTTCTTCGCCCATCTCATATGAAGGCTGCATGAGAGGTGCTTGCTGCATCGGCATCTGCATCGGCATCTCCATTGGCGTTGGCATTGGCATGCACCATTGTGGATGCATGCCTGGATGCATACCATACCCTTGTACTTGTGGGGCCATTTGATGTTGATTCACATATGCGCTCATTGGATAATTACTTCCTCCTTGTAGTTGTGGTGCCATCTCTATCTCCGGCATAGGCGGCGGCATAATTGGAACACTTGTGCTTTCTACTAATTCTTCCTTTTTATCAAGTCCCGGAAATATATTGTCCGGCTTAACAGGTGGAGTAGGAGGTGGTGGCGGTTGAACCGTCTGCTGCATTTGTTCCATATTCATTTGGAACACTTGATTAATCTCCACCTCTGGTACAACTGGAGGAAGCGGTGGCATCATCGGTTGTTTCGGCTGTTCTTTCGGCTGTTCTTTCACCGGTGAAACTTGTGTTGGCTGCTCTTTAACAGGCTTTGGTGGAGGAACGACCGGCGCCTCTTTGTTTGGCATTTGCATAGGAACAACCGGCGCTTCTTTTACTGGCATCTCTTTTTTCATGGTTCCTGCCGGTGTAGGGACTTTGATCTTCATACCTGGCATAATCAAGTCTGGATTGGACAACTGTGCGTTTAATTTTTTTAACTCATCAAAGTTCACTCCGTATTTTTTAGCGATCGTCCAGAGTGTATCTCCTTTCTGAACAATATGGATTCTCATTTTCTCCCTCCTTAGACATTCGTCGTAGTATATGTGAGCGATGCGGATTTGTGAACGAACCTACACCAAATTGTATGCGTCAAAAAAAGAAGTTATGAGAAAAGAATGGATATAAGAGAAATAGAAAGGACCATTGACTTAAAATATATATGGTTGTGATTACCGAGTTATTCATTCTTAACTAGATGTTCTTTCTTCTGTTAGATACTCTGTTAAAATACTCCTTCAAAAAAAACACACCTGCTTAAAAACAGGTGTGGACTTACAACATTCTATCTATTTAGCATGCGATCCAACGCCAATACCGCTTCATGGGCAGTTTGCTCGTCTACTTTAATCACATTGCCTTCGTTTCCTTCAATGATGGTATCAAGCGACCATAGTAAATGAGGCAAGTCGATACGATTCATCGTGAGGCATGGACACATATTTGGATTTAACGAAATGATATGCTTATCGGAATGCTGCTGAATAAGGCGGTTCACAAGATTCATTTCTGTCCCGATAGCCCAGGCACTTCCTGGCTCGGCTTCTTCAATTTTTTCAATGATATACTTTGTTGAACCATTGTCGTCAGATAGCCCTACCACTTCGTGTGTGCATTCCGGGTGAACGATAATTTTCATATCCGGGTAAGTACGGCGTACATACTCAATATTTTGGACAGTAAAGTTCTCGTGAACAGAGCAATGACCTTTCCATAGGATGACTTTCACTTTGCTCAAGTCTCCTTCATACTCTAATTCATTATTTATTGGATTCCATACGGCCATCTCACTAAGATCCACTCCTAAATCAAAGGCAGTGTTACGCCCTAAATGCTGATCTGGCAAAAATAAAATTCTCTCTTTCTTTCCAAAGGCCCATTTGACCATCTCATGCGCATTAGATGAAGTAACTGTAGCCCCGCCATTACGGCCAACAAAAGCTTTAATGGCTGCAGTTGAGTTCACATACGTAAGCGGCAGCATCGTATCGCCAAATAGACCTTGAAGTTCTTTCCAAGCCGTTTCTGTTTGATAAATATCCGCCATGTCCGCCATTGAACAGCCGGCACGCATATCAGGAAGAATGACCGTTTGCTCTGCTGTTGTCAAAATATCCGCTGTTTCCGCCATAAAATGAACACCACAAAATACGATATTCTTAGCCTTTTTGTTTCGGGCGGAGATTTGCGCTAGCTGCAAGGAATCACCAACAGCGTCAGCAAATTGGATCACTTCGTCTCGTTGATAATGATGGCCTGGAATAAAAAGTGAATCACCAAGCTGTCGTTTAATCGCTCTTACTTTTTCCTCCATTTCTTTTGTCTCCAGTTTCCGGTATTTTTCCGGCAGAGCAAAAGATGGCTGCTTAAGCATTTCCATGATAGACATGATGAACTACCTCCTTAACAGAATTGGTGATTACCTTTGCACTAATATCTAAAGCGCGGATTGAATGAGTTAGTGCACCAAGAGAAATCCATTCAATGCCACTTTCTGCAAACGGCTGAATTCCGTCGAGTGCAATGCCTCCTGAAGCTTCGGTGGCGATGCCAGCCGGGACAAGCGGCAGCCATTCCCGAATCTCTTCTGGTGTCCGATTATCAAACATAATAATATCCGCGCCCGCTTCCACAGCTTCAATCAGCTGCTGCTTCGTCTCTATTTCAACTTCTACTTTTACTGTATGACCAACGGCAGCCCTCGCTTTTTCTACTGCCTGTTTAATTCCCCCTGCAAAAGCAATGTGATTATCCTTTAACATCACTGCATCATAAAGGCCGCGACGATGATTGTAACCGCCACCTACCTTCACTGCATATTTTTCAAGCATCCGCAATCCCGGTGTTGTTTTACGAGTATCACAAATTTTTGCACGAGTACCTGCCGTTTGCTCTACGGCTTTTGCCGTTGCCGTGGCAATTCCGGACATCCGCTGAATTAAATTGAGAATGACACGTTCTCCTTTCAAAAGCCCTTGCATCGTGCCTGACACTTCCGCAATCACCATACCGGGTGTAACCACATCTCCATCGTTCACAGCTATATCCACACTAGCAGATGGATCAATAAGGGCAAAGCCGCGCTGTAAAATCAGCTCTCCGCAGAAGATTCCGTTTTCTTTTGCTAGTAAAGTAAAAGATCCCTTTTCCTTTTGTGAAAAAAGCGCTTCGCCGCTTAAGTCGCCGTCACCGATATCCTCAATAAAAAATCGTTTAAGCATGGATTCTAATTGAATTTCGTTCATGCTGCCCACCTCTTATTTGTATTTGATTCTTTGTTTGCACAATTTGTTTTCCTTGCCAGCCCGCTTCCTCTGTTGCAATATCCGTACGGATGTGCGCTCCTCGACTCTCCCGCCGGAGGAAAGCAGCACGGCTGATTAAATAGCTGTTGATATGCATATAAACTTGTTCGATGTTGTCCCTATCCAGCTCGTCTAAGCCATTTTCTATCCATTGTTGAATGCCTTGGCCTTTTAAATAGTTTATGTGGCTCTCTAAACTCTCTGGTGCTCGGATAATACCTGCTGCTCCCATTGTGCGCATCTGTAATTCTTTCTTTGAAAGCCCGGTGACTGATTCATTTTTTAACTGTTTTCCGTAATGAAAAATATTTGCCCGCTGATGATCTATCGGCAGATGGCTGTTAATAAATTCTGCTAATCTTTTTCCATATACAATCCCTTCCAACAAAGAATTGCTCGCCAGCCGATTGGCACCATGGACACCGCTATGAGCCACTTCACCAACGGCATAAAGCCCCGGCACTGTTGTGCATCCGTTTGAATCGACTGAAACGCCGCCCATTAAGAAGTGGCTTCCCGGTGCAACTGGAAGAAGTTTTTCCCTGATTGGCACACCATTTCTCTCACATATCGCCGTAATTGTTGGAAAGTGCTTCTCAAATTGTTGAATTCCGCTAATATCTAAAAAAACATCTTTTCCCTTTGCCCGTGCCTTATAGATCTCATAAGCTGTAATATGACGCGGAGCCAGATCTTTTAACGGGTGGACTCCTTCCATGAGAAGCAAACCATCCTCATCAATAAGCGTAGCCCCCGCCCCTCTAACCGCTTCAGAAATCAGCCCTCTCACAGCTCCATTCTTGAAAAGCAAAGTAGGATGGAACTGAACAAACTCCATATCGATAACTTCAGCACCGGCACGAAAAGCGATGGCAATGCCATCTCCTGTCATGGTCGGCTGATTAGAGGTAGCAGGATAAACGGCACCAACCCCTCCTGTTGCCAAAACAACATGCGGTGACCAATAACGGCTTCTCTCTCCGTCTTTGTTTTTTGTTTTTATGCCGATACACCTAGAACGGTCTTCCGACATTAAGCACTCATAAGCCATTTCTCCCTCGATCATTTCCACATTTGCAGGCAAAGTTGCCAACAAGTATTCTACCGTATGCCGGCCTGTCGCATCCCCACCAGAGTGAACAATTCTTTTCGCACTATGTGCTCCTTCAAGACCAAGCGAGGGCTGTCCATTCTCGTCTCTATCGATACCTAGTCCACCTTCGATTAATTCTCTTACTGCAGTCGCTCCCTCACTAGCTAACCGTTTCACTTCTTCCGTAAAATGATGATATCTTCCTGCCTTTAACGTATCTTCTATATGTGAATGGATACTGTCATTTTTGTCAATTACTGCTGCAATGCCCCCTTGAGCAATGTAAGAGTTGCTTTGTCTGATCTTTGTTTTTGTGAGAATAATCACATGACTGGTTGAATGTAAATGATGAGCCAGCTGCAGAGCAGCTAGTCCGCTGCCAACAATAATGACATCCGCTTGTTTATCCATTATTTTCTCCTCCTGATTTAACAGGTGTCTTGACACATATATTTACACAAATTTAAACTAATGACAAGGCTTTTTTTAAATCCTTTTATAAAGGAGGAACATTCATTGATTTATTTTGATTACGCAGCCACTACGCCTATGAGTGAACAAGCGCTTAGCGTTTATATAAAGGCTAGCCAGGAATTCTTCGGCAACAGTTCAAGCCTTCATGATGAAGGCAGCCAGGCACGTTTTCTGCTTGAACAATGCAGGGAAACTTTGGCTAGGCTGATCGGTGGAAAAAAGGAAGGGATTTACTTTACTTCCGGAGGAACGGAAAGCAACTTGTTATCCATCATTTCGCTTGCACGGGCAGCAAGAAAAAGGGGAAACCATGTGATTGCATCAATGGCGGAGCATTCATCTGTCCACTCTGCATTGGCCTTTTTAGAAAAAGAAGGGTTTCATATTACAAAGCTGCCCCTCAGCTCCCAAGGAGTGATAGAACCTGAAGAACTGGCAGCCGCTATTCGTCCAGATACCATTCTCGTATCTTTACAATATGCTAATCAGGAGATTGGAACGATTAATCCTATAGATAAAATTGGAAGGCTGCTAAAAGAGAAGGGTATTTTATTTCATTCAGATTGCGTCCAGGCATTTGGTAAGCTAGATCTTCGTCCATTGCTTCTATGGGTAGACAGCTTGTCCGTCTCTTCTCATAAAATATTCGGTCCAAAAGGGATAGGAGCAGTCTACATCTGTCCTTCCCTCCACTGGTCTCCTCTTTTTCCCGGCCTCACTCATGAAAATGGGTTTCGGGGAGGCACTGTTAATGTTCCAGCAGTTGCAGCTTTCACAGCTGCTGCCGAGGAAGTCTGTCGGACATCCAGCTTGCAAAAAGAATGGGAACTTCGCCGTCTGTTAAAAGAAAAGCTGACTTCCTCTTCTTTTCGCTGGATTGAAGCGGACGAAACAAGACAGCTCCCTTCGATTATTGGCATGACAATTCAAGGAATGGAAGGACAGCTCGTCTTGCTAAAGCTAAATGAACAAGGCTGTGCTATTTCAACGGGCAGCGCTTGTGATACCCGTTCCGAAAATGGAACAAAGGCTATCCTTGCTATGGGACATTCCATAGAAAAAGCACGGCAGTTCTTCCGCATTTCATTGAGCAGCCGAACAACTATACAAGAAATAGAGAGGCTGGGAAATCTTTTACTGGGAATAACCGCATCAGTTCTCCGTTAGAACTGCTTAACACCTTATGATAGAATAGAGGCAGTGGATATTGAACATGGAGGGATTAACATGACTCCCGGGAAGAAGATTTTAGGAGAAGAAAGACGCAAGCTTATAGTGGAATGGCTGCGAATGAGCAAGGAACCATTAACAGGCGGGGAACTGGCGAATCGTTCCAATGTTAGCCGCCAAGTGATCGTAAATGATATTACATTATTAAAAGCGAGAAATGAACCCATTATCGCTACGAGTCAAGGCTATTGTTATTTTGCCCCGGCAGCCCCAGAGCAATGGTTTGAACGTTCCATTGCCTGCAGCCACAAACCTCAAGACGCAAAAGAAGAATTAAATCTTCTGGTTGATCTTGGCTTGCTCGTGAAAGACGTGAAAATTGAGCACCCAGTGTACGGAGACTTAACAGCTTCTATTATGGTCTCCAATCGAAGGGAAGTAACTCAATTTATCCAGCGTGTAAACGAGACCAATGCTTCATATTTATCACAGTTAACAGATGGCGTTCATCTTCACACCATTGCCGCAAGAGAAGAAAGAATCCTAGATGAAGCGGAAGCCGTCTTAAAACAGGCAGGTTTCTTGCTTGCCGAATAATAAAAAGAGCTGTCTTGTTTATTAGGACAGCTCTTTTTATTTCTTTTGCTCTCTATACTTAATGGTTGATTTTGGTGACAGGCGGGCGCTCCTCACGGCTGGTCCATAAGCCCCCTCGTTATGTACATTCCTACCAAGATCAGCTTTTCCTGATGGAGTCGCCGCCTTCTGCTACAACCCACTCTAAAAACTACATGCTTCTTTAACAGAGCAATTTATTTCGTTTCACTTACTCATATTGAATAGCGTACGCCTGATAGCTTCCAAGCACATGCACATTGCAGCCGAGCGCTTCCATCTCAGCAAATGCACCCGGCAAGAGCACCTTATCCATTCGCTGTTCAATATCAAGAATAAAGAAATAATGCCCAAGGCCCGTTTTTAACGGACGGGATTCAATTTTACTTAAATTGATATTCCGCCAGGAAAATGCAGACAGCACTTGATGCAATGCACCCGGCCGATCAGAAGGCAGTGTGATCACGACGGTCGTTTTATCACGAGGCCGAATAAGCGGAAGCGAGATGTCCTGTTCCTGTTTGGCAAGCACAAGAAAACGAGTATGGTTAAAATCATAATCGTGGATATTTACTCTGGCAATAGCCAAATCATACTCTTGGGCGGATAATTCATTGGCAATCGCCGCCAGCCGCTGTTCAGGATGCTCTTTTACATACTTTGCGGCGGCGGCTGTCGACGCCACCTGCTCATGGGGAATATCCGGAAAATAACTATGTAAAAATTTGTGACATTGAGCAATAGCATGGGGATGCGAAAGGACTTTTTCTGTCTTTTGCCACTCGTAGGCATATTCTTTATGTACGAGCAAATGCTGCTGAATTGGTTCCGTCACTTCTGCTACAATTTTTAAATCTGCCTCATGAAACAAATAATCAATTGTTAAATTTACTGTGCCTTCAAGCGTATTTTCAATTGGTACAACGGCAAAGTCCATATCTCCATTAATAACAGCATCCATACAAGCTGGAATCGTTGAATAAGGAACATGTTCCTCCGCCGGAAACGCATGGCGTACCGCTAAATTAGTGAAAGTAGCGGCGGGGCCTAAAAAAGCGATTTTTCGCAATGAGATCTACTCCTTACTAGAAAATTGGGACTATTTAGAATGAAAGAAGCCGGCTCTTACCCCCCTGAACCGAGAACTTCTACAGTATCGATGAACTCTAGCTTTTCCAGCTCTGCCAGCATATCATCCAGGTCAATTGTCATATTACTTACATTTAACGAAAGAGTAACATTCGCTCTTCCTTGAAGAGGGATCGTCTGATGAATCGTTAAAATATTGCATTCATATTTAGCGACGAGCCCCAGCAATTCGGACAGCGTACCAGCTCGGTCTTCAAGATGGAAGAACAGAGTAATGATCCGTTCGGTGACGACCTTGTGAAAAGGAAAGACAGTATCACGATATTTGTAAAAAGCACTGCGGCTCAAATCAACCTTTTTTACTGCCTCCCAGATAGATTCCACCCGGTGTCGGTCAATCAGCTCTTTTGCCTCAAGCGTTTTTTTCATTGCTTCCGGCAACACATCTTCACGTACGAGATAAAATTTCCGTTCAAAATCCTTCTTAGCCACGACTCTCCCTCACTTAAAAGCGGAAGGCGCTTGATCTGCGCGCTAGGGGGTTGGAGGGAAGGCATCGGGAGTCGCTCTTTGACTCCCTAAGACTTTCCGAAACCACCGTACGCGCTAGCACCTGCAGCTAGATAAACTTAAAAGCGGAAGCGCCTCGTCAGCTGCGACAAGCATAAAGCAAATGGACGAAATGGCGCTTTTCTGCCATGCAGTCCATTTGTTTTATGACCTCGAGCAGCTAGGCGCTGCAGCTAGACAACTTAAAAGCGGAAGCGCCTCGTCAGCTGCAACAAGCATAAAGCAAATGGACGAAATGGCGCTTTTCTGCCATGCAGTCCATTTGTTTTATGACCTCGAGCAGCTAGGCGCTGCAGCTAGACAAAATTAAGGCGGTTAAAACCCGGCCAATGCAAGACGGACGCCTCTGTGACCACTTGTGTCCCCTGGGCGTGACAGCTTACTCTGACTGAAACTATTAGCCGTTTTCCTTTTCCAATTACTCCACAAATTCAAATTCGTAATCAAGCAGACGAACGATATCGCCATCTTCTGCTCCCCGTTCGCGCAGTGCATCATCTACACCCATAGAACGGAGCTGGCGAGCAAAGCGACGAACAGAGTCTTCCCGAGAGAAATCTGTCATTTTAAACAGCTTTTCTACCTTCGCTCCACTTACTACGAACACTCCCGCTGAATCTCTTGTAATTAAGAATTCCGCCGGCTGATCTTCATGTTTGTACATCACACGATGGATGCCTTTTTCCTCCTCAAAATCGGCAAGAGGGAATTCTGGAGTTTTATCTACCATATCTGCTACAGCGAACAACAACTCTTTTAGTCCTTCACGGGTCACAGCGGAAATTGGGAAAACCGGCACTTCTTCACCTATCTTTTCTTTAAATGCTGCAAGGTTTTCCTCTGAGTCAGGCATATCCATCTTATTGGCCACAACAATTTGCGGACGCTCAGTCAGCCTTAAATTATATTCCTTCAATTCATTATTGATCGTTACATAGTCTTCGTACGGATCTCGCCCTTCCATACCAGACATATCAATAACATGTACGATAACACGTGTCCGTTCAATATGGCGTAAAAATTGGTGGCCTAGCCCTACTCCCTCATGTGCACCTTCAATCAGTCCCGGAAGGTCTGCCATAACAAAACTGCGGCCATCTTCTGTTTCCACTACACCAAGATTTGGCACAATCGTTGTAAAGTGGTATTCAGCAATTTTAGGGCGGGCAGCAGAAACAACAGAAAGCAGGGTGGATTTTCCGACGCTTGGAAAACCGACAAGACCTACATCTGCCAATAGTTTTAACTCCATTACAATATAGCGTTCTTGACCCGGTTCTCCATTCTCGGACAATTCAGGAGCAGGGTTAGCCGGTGTAGCAAAGCGAGTGTTACCACGTCCGCCCCGTCCGCCTCTTGCAATAACGGCCCGCTGGCCATGCTCGGTCAAATCAGCGATTACTTCTTTCGTGTCATCATCCATAACAATAGTGCCAGGAGGAACTTTTACAACCATATCGGTTGCATTTTTTCCATGCTGACTTTTGCTCATTCCATGCTCGCCACGCGGAGCTTTAAAATGACGCTGATAGCGGAAGTCCATAAGTGTTCTTAACCCTTCATCCACTTCGAAAACTACATCCGCGCCGTTGCCGCCATCGCCGCCAGCCGGTCCACCTTTTGGCACGTACTTTTCACGACGGAAAGCAACCATGCCATTCCCGCCGTCACCGCCTTTTACGTATACTTTTACCTGATCTACAAACATAAAATCCTCCTATTAATGAAGCTATGCATTTTGTGAAGCGTTCTATATGATTGCTTCAAAGAGCATTTCCTCTTCCGAGTGCACATGAATTTCATACCGTTTCACATGAGGCATGCTTAATATTTCTGCTAATTCGCTAGTTAACGCTTCTTCATTGGTTATTATCCCACTGAACTCAAAAAAGAAACGAATTCCTTCCTCTGCCTTTCCAATGGAGAGATACAAATGATTATCGGCATACGTTTCAATATAATTTTCAACCAACTGAAAAAGCGAAGATGTCCAGCATGACAGACGGTGATCAGTTGCCCTCGTTGTTATATCCGTATCCAGCACTTCATATTCTAACTGAAAGGAGTGCGCTTCCCAATTAAATGTGATTAGTGTTTTTGCGAGCTCCGGCAAAGATAAATTGCATACATGAGCCTCCTGCTTTGCTTGCATAACCGCTCGTTCAATCACCCGCTCCGCTTCCTCTATTTTCCCAAGCGCAATATACCCTTTAATAAGCTGAATGTGATTCATCCAGTCATGTCGGGCGTGCTGAAGTGCTCGAATGATCGTCCAATTATTACTTTTCCTATCCACTGCACAGGTACCCCCCTTGTGCCAAACATAATGGAAGAAAAAGAAGGAGCTTCTGCCTTCTCATTCACCTGCGTTATTGGTAAATATACGTCCATAATCTTCCTGCCTGTTGTGGCTTTCCAATTAGTATAACAGAAATCGAGTGAATAGAGATAGCAAACACTTAAAAGCCTCTTCAAAATAACCATAAAGAAAGCTCTAACCGGTTGGTTAGAGCTTTCCACTTCCATTTTATCCAGCTTTTATTATTGAGCTGCAGGGTATACGCTCACTTTTTTCTTGTCACGGCCATAACGTTCAAAACGAACAACGCCGTCAACTTTTGCGAATAGAGTGTCGTCTCCACCACGGCCAACGTTTTCACCAGGGTAAATTTTTGTTCCACGTTGACGGTAAAGAATAGATCCGCCAGTTACGAACTGACCATCTGCACGCTTTGCGCCAAGGCGCTTCGCTTCAGAGTCACGTCCGTTCTTTGTAGAACCAACCCCTTTTTTCGATGCGAAAAATTGAAGGTCTAATCTTAACATGAGTCTCACCTCCTGTTAGTGAAAAGTAATCTTTATATATTTGCTATACTCACGTTCAATCGTCTGTAAGGAAACAACCATTCCTTCAAGCAGCAACTGGACTTTTTCAGCCTCGTCCATCGGAAGATCCTCCGGAACAAGACATCGAAGAAATCCGCCTTCTTTCCCTTGCTCGATCCCAAGCTTAGCATCAGTCAATGAAAGAATAGCATTAAGCGCTCCGAAAGAGACAGCTGTCGCTCCTGCACACACGAGATCTTTTCCATGTTCAGCAAATTCTGCATGCCCCTCCATTGTGAAGGAAGTAATCCTTCCGGAAGGCTGCCTTATTACGTCTACCCGAATCATTGGATCATCGCCTTACGCGTTGATTTTTTCGATAACAACTTTAGTGTATGGCTGACGATGGCCTTGTTTTCTGCGGTAGTTTTTCTTTGCTTTGAATTTGAAAACAGTAATTTTCTTTTGACGGCCTTGTTTTTCAACTTTAGCTGTAACAGTAGCACCATCAACAGTTGGGCTGCCTACTTTTACATTTTCACCGCCGACGAATAATACTTGATCAAACGTTACAGAATCACCTTCTGCAGCATCTAATTTTTCAATGTAGATAGCTTGACCTTCTTCTACTTTTACTTGTTTACCGCCAGTTTCGATAATTGCGTACATTCCCTGCACCTCCTTAATTACTCAGACTCGCCATTCGCAGGTGGTTTGCTAACAGCATACACTTATGACCTGGTATGAGCGGTTGTAGCACGGGTGCTACAAACAATAACATTAGAATCTTATCACTTTTGCTTTTTATGTCAACTGCTTTTTATCAACATTCCCTTCGTTGATAGCTCCTTAACGCTGCCCGTTCTTATCATTTTTCCTATCGGCACTTGTCCATCGATCACGTTGTAAATAATCTTTTTATGAAGCATTTCCTGCAGCTTTTCATGGTACTTATACCTTTCACCAACAAAGGCCTCCATAACATCCGGCGTTACCTCTACAAGCACTGCCTCCTCCACATTTTTTATTAATTCAAACAAGT
This sequence comes from Bacillus sp. PK3_68, assembly GCF_003600835.1. Classification (NCBI taxonomy): domain Bacteria; kingdom Bacillati; phylum Bacillota; class Bacilli; order Caryophanales; family Bacillaceae; genus Bacillus; species Bacillus sp. PK3_68. Next base: position 1,314,195 of record NZ_NQYC01000001.1, read on the forward strand.
CTCTTTCAAGCGCAAAAGCGGCTGTTTCGGCACTGATGACCCGTCCGGTCCCCCGGCATGCTCGGCAAGGTACCGTTACTGTTTCTATGAGAGACGGCTTTGTTTTTTTACGGGTGATTTGCATGAGACCGAGAGAGGTAAACCCGCGGATGGATATTTGTTTTGAATCCTTCTTTGCCTCCCGCATAAATTCACTCTCAATCTCCCTGCGATCTGCTTCATTTGCCATGTCTATAAAATCAATGAGAATAATGCCACTAATGTCGCGTAAGCGCAGCTGACGGGCACTCTCTGTTGCCGCTTCCTTATTGGTTAAAAAAACCGTCTGCCGCTGACTACTTTTCCCAGTGAATTTCCCCGTATTCACGTCGATTACCGTCATAGCTTCTGTCCGATCAATAACGATAAATCCACCGCTCGGCAGCCAGATAATACGCTTTAATGAAAATTCGGCTGCATCCGGCAATCTGAATGCCGAAAATATATCCTGATCTGCTGAATGGAGAACAGTTGTCCAGCTTCCCCTTTCGAAGCGAAGATCTTCTTTAATATCCGACAAAAAAGCTACCTCATCGCAAATCAACTCTCCTTGCCCTAATTGGCTCATTCGCGCAAATAGCTCTTCTTTTAACTGCTGCTTTTCCATTAACAAAGCCGGCGCCTTGCTTTTCTCTGCTTTTTTAACGATCTGCTCATGCTGAAGGCGAAGATGCTCCCATTCGGCAAGCAGTGCTTCTTTCGAAGAATGGAAGGCAGCTGTCCGGAGAATCAGCCCCTCCCTTTCCTCCTTATACTCTTCTGCCCACTTTATCCATTCACGGCGTTTCTTTTCATTATCCAGCTTTTTTGATAAAGCAATGTAATGTCCTGCCGGCAGATAAACAAGCAGCTCCCCCGGCCATTCAATAATGGCTGTTAATCGCGGCGCTTTCGCCTCTGATCCGTCTTTAATCACTTGAACGATGACCTTCTGGCCCTGGTGAACAAGTTCATCAATCGATTTATTTTGATGATTGGGAAAGTCATTGCGATGCAAATAAGCATTCTGTTCTAGCCCAATATTCACAAAACAAGCATTCATTCCTTTTTCTATCTTAGAAACAATTCCATAATAAATAAAGCCGACACGGGAAAGGTGTGACGGCTGAAAAACGTGAAACTGATCGGCTACTCCTTCTCTGACAACCGCCAATCTTTTTTCCCTGCCTTTTGCGCTGACAATCAACGTATTCATATCAGACCCGCTTTCCTCTTTTTGTTTCACTTTACTGCTACAAGACACTTCCGTCAATCGACAGGCAATAAATCCTTCAGAATGGAGTCTGTTTTCTTTTCTGAGAAATACGCATACAGTAATTCATTCTCGTCTAGCCGGCCTCGTTTTTCTCCTCCTTCTGTCACATAAATAATATGTTTGGCATTGCGTTGAAATCGTTCAAGCACATTCATGATTGGTTCTCCCGCTGGGACAGTGAGCGGCTTTAAGAAGTCGGCTGATCCTTTATTCCCGTAATGACGTTCGAGGAGAAAACGCATGAAAGCATAGCGTTTTTCCTTCCAGGCCCGCCACAGTGTCCATGCTAAATAAAAAAATAATGTCCATGCCTGCAAATGGAAAGGAAAAAAAAGAAAGGCGGTCATTTGCAGGCAGAATAGCAAGCATGCAGAGCATATAATAACAAGGCGAAAAGCAGACAAAAACGGCCTAGCCGCAGAAAAACTGAGCATTAGCAGCTTACCGCCGTCAAGTGGATAAACAGGCAGCAAATTAAACAGCAAGATAGCCAAATTAATTTGCCAGAAAGCCTCATATATACTGGCAGGCAGAACCCCGCCTTCGTGTGCCAGCCAAGCTATTCCAAACAGCCAAAGATGCTGGAGTGGCCCCGCCAGCACGACGAGCAGTTCTTCCTTCAAGGGCCGATTTCCGTGCTCGTCCACCTCTGCTACCCCTCCAAATGGGAGAAGCACCACTTTTCTAATGCGCCATCCTAGTAGATGGGCAGCTAAAATATGGCCTAATTCGTGAATAACAATGACCGTAAACGCTAGTAGCAAGTGCAAAAAAGTTCCTGTTAAAATACAAACACCGGTGACTCCCCATAAAAGTGGATGGACATGAACATGTTTCATCCATTTACTCAAACGGAACCACCTCGTTTGGATCGATAAATACGTTATCACGCTTGATAGCTAAATAGAATTGCCCGCCATTTGCATTTTCTCCTGCTTCTGCTTTTGCAAGCGTGCTTCCTGTTTTCACCCGTTCATAAGGCTGTACAGATATATTTGATAGATGACCATACCACGATTCACTATTATCAGCGTGCTGCAAAACTACTGTTTTTCCTAGCCCCTCCTTTTCACCAGTGAAAATAATCGTCCCCTCTTTAATAGCCTTTACCTCTTCAGCTGGTCCGGTCTCAACGAGAATCCCCTGACCGTTCGTTTGAAAGTCTTCCAAGATACGTCCTGACGCCGGCAAGGCGATTTCTGGAGAGGCATCGGGACTTTGTTTTTTATCCGTCCAGCCATCAGCCGTAAAAGGGAGCGGTTTTCCGAGCGTGTTTTCATACCAAGCAGCCGCTTTTGAAAAAGGAAATTCTTTTTCCATCGTCTTTTCCATCCATTCCCTTCCTTCTATAAAAACAGGAGAGGGGTGTTGAAACAAAATGGCAGTAGCTAACACTAATGCAGCCGCTGCTAGCCACTTAAATAAAAAACGATTCCAGCTAAACAATGGATGCAGTTGTTCTTTTTCTTCCGGCAGCGGAAACATCTCCTTTTCTTCTTTCACGTATCCTTCCTCCTTTTCTACACAGGTTTGTACACTATATGAGTGACAGGCCTGATTAAGAAGAAAGAATTCACCTAACAAAAAAAGCCGTCTGCAGCTTCGCAGCTTGCAGACAGCCTCTTTCAACTAATGGAGCTATTTCGAACGAACGCCGAAAAACTTCTTTAAACGAGTAAAAAACCCTTCCTTTATGTCATCCAGCTGCTGAAGCGGGACAGATTCTCCAAGGATTCTTCTGGCAATGTTGCGGTAGGCGATAGATGCCCGATTGTTTGGATTGTGAGCAACCGGCTCGCCATTGTGTGAGGATTTAATAACCTCATCATCATCCACCACAATACCAAGCAGCTCAATCGACAAGTGTGCAGCTACTTCATCCACATCCAGCATATCCCCCTGCTGCATCATATGGTTACGTATCCGGTTAATAATCAGCTTGGGAGGTTCCATTCCTTCTTCTTTTTCTAACAATCCAATGACCCTATCGGCATCACGGACGGCAGATTTTTCAGGAGTGGTGACGACAATCGCCTTATTAGCTCCGGCCACAGCGTTTTTGTAGCCCTGCTCAATTCCAGCTGGGCAATCTATTAAAATATAATCAAATTCCTGCTTCAATTCTTCCATTAGTTTTTTCAGTTGTTCAGGCTGGACCGCCGACTTATCTGTTGTCTGGGCCGCCGGCAGCAGATAAAGCAAATCATTGAAACGCTTATCTTTTACAAGCGCCTGATGAGTCTTACAACGCCCTTCTACCACGTCTACCAAATCATAAATAATCCGGTTCTCAAGCCCCATCACGACATCTAAGTTTCTAAGCCCGATATCTGTATCAACTAAACAAACCTTTTTCTCTTGCAGTGCAAGTGCGGTGCCTAAATTGGCCGTAGTCGTTGTTTTGCCGACCCCGCCTTTTCCAGATGTAATAACTATAGCCTCACCCACTGTGCTTTCCCCCTTTAAACGTAGAAATTCCCGGTCTCAGATGCTTGAGCACCTGCAAGCGGTCAACCACAATCTGGTTAGAATCATCTATGTAAGCGCACTCCGTCTCATAGCCTTCCTCTTCCTCATAACGGTCAGGTGCGCGATTAAAATAACGGCTGATTCTAAGTTGAGACGGCATCATCCGGCTGGCAGCGATCACAGCCATTTCGTCTCCATAACAGCCGGCATGGGCCATTCCTTTTAAAGCGCCCATGATGAAAATATTTCTTCCGGCTCTTACTGTTCCACCAGGATTGACATCGCCGATCAGCAATAAATCACCGGGAACCTCAAGTACCTGCCCAGAGCGGATTCTTCCTGTATAGGAAACAATCTCGCTTTCCTCCTTCCAGCGAATAGCCTCTTCCATTGTCATCACATTAGATTTAACCGATTCAACAGCAAGATGCTCGCGCTGGTTAATTAAATTTTTTATTTCTTCTATTTCTTTATCTAATAAATAGCGGTTTCCCGCCTGAACAGTGACTGTAAGGAGAGAACCGTGCTCTTGGCCACTAACGGCATCCATTTTATCTTTTAGTTCCTGCAGCAATTCATCGTATGCACATTTGTCATTCAAATGCAGCGTGAGCCCATCTTTTGTCCCTTTAATGACAACGTTCTGTTTTGTTTTCATAGCACGAAATTCACCTCTGTTGTCCAATTAATTCGACAAGCCTTCTCCTGATTCCTCTTTTTCCATTCCTATGAAGCTAGTCATTGTAAATGCGCTGAAGCTTCTCAAAAGCATTTTTTAGCGGAAATGCTAGAAGAATATAAAAGATAAGATTTAAAAGTAAAGTTGGTCCCAAGCGAATCGACATAAATTGTGTTAAGTCTATATCAGTCCGCTTAATCAGCACATTTAGCTGGAATAAAATCAATTCCAACAAAAAGACCCCAAACAAAACAATAAAACCAAGAATAAATAAATTGTTTTGCAGAACTTTTACAAGCTTCGATACAATATACACAACAAGAGGCAGGAAGAACATATAAGCCCCTAGTATCCCCGTGTAGAAAATATCAAAGAGAAAACCAAAGAGAAAACCATATTTAATTGCTGTATTACGGTCAAAGAAAACGGCCATCAGCAGCAAACCGATGACAAAAAAGCGTGGGGTGATTACATATTTGCCATCAAACGCCGTTTCCGGGAATACAGTAAGAAACAAGCTGTCACTATAAAAGAGGACAATCATTAGGAGAGGAAGATAAAGCCGTTTCACAAGTTCCCCTCCTCAACAAGAACCTGTTTACGCTCTTCCTTTTCTGGAAGAACTGTTGTCATGCTGCGTTTTGTAACCATCACATGCTCAAGATCATTAAAAGAAGCCGCTGGTTTGATAAGGGCTGTTTGTGTCAAGCCGAACTCATCAGGGACCATTTCTTCGATCTTCCCAATAATTAAGCCTTCCGGAAAAACACCGCCTTTACCAGAAGTCATAACGAGCATTCCTTTTTTCACTTTAGAATCATAGGGAACTTTCGTCATAAGCAATGCTTTCTTCTCTTTATCATAGCCTTCAATCACTCCAAAAACATTGTTCTTTCCTTGAATGACGGCTGATACACGATTTCTTGAATCGTGGGCGCTCAACAACTGAACAGTCGATGTGAATTTTGATGTACTCTGCACTTTACCGATCAAACCTTGAGCAGTAATGACAGCCATATTAGGCTCGACGCCGGTCGCTTCTCCCTGATCAATGGTGATAACGTCATACCAACGGTCCGGATTGCGGGCAATCACGGTCGCCTGTACTGGCTCGTAATCTGCTAAACTCTTCTTTTTATCAAGCACTTTTCGAAGTTCCTGATTGTCCTTTTGAAGACGGGCAACATCACTTTCGAGCTGGGCAGTCTTATCAATTCTTGCTCGTAGCTCTTTGTTCTCCTCGTATGTATTCCGCAAGTCTTTAATTTCATCAAAAAAACCTGCGAAGCTGTTGGCAGGTTTAGACACCGCTGCTTGTCCCAAACCGACAATGTCTTTGACGAATTGCTCCGGCCAGGATAAATTCTCCCTATCGCGAAGAGAAAAACCAATTAAAGCGACAAGAACAATAATGCTTCCAAGTAAAATGATCAGACGCTTATTTGTAAAAAATTGTGGCATATACTCCACCTCTGTTTGTTTGCATTAAGTTAGAATCCGGCAGCTGTCAGCTGCTGCCGGATAAATGAAAAGAGAAAACGCCCGTCCAGTCCTAACAAGCGCAGGAGAAGACTGTATCTCATAGCTGTATTTAGGCTGGAAAGGCCAAGCCAGTTGTTCTAGAAATAGCAACTGCATGAAAAATATAAAAGGCGCTTGTTCAGAGAGAACAATATCCTCCCGCTCTTCTTCAGCCATGATGCTGTTAGATCATGTTTGTTTTTATTTATTTTTATTTTTGAACAAATCAATATGATCGAGTGCCATTCCTGTCCCGATTGCTACACAATCAAGCGGATTTTCTGCAATAATCACTGGCATATTCGTTTCTTTGCTAATTACTTTATCCAGATTACGAAGCAACGCACCGCCGCCTGTAAGGACAATTCCCCGATCCATAATATCTGCTGCTAGCTCCGGTGGAGTTTGCTCTAATGTACTTTTTACCGTATCTACAATAGCAGTTACTGTATCTTTTAGGGCATCAGCAATTTCCTCGCCAGTAATTTCAATTGTTTTTGGCAATCCTGTTAACAGGTCGCGGCCACGAATTTCCATGCTTGGCAATTGCTCGAAATCGCCGGCCGAGCCAATTTCCATTTTAATTGTCTCAGACGTTCTGTCACCAATCAACAGGTTGTACTGTTTGCGAATATATGCGACGATGGCATCGTCCATTTCATCTCCTGCTGTACGAAGAGATTGGCTTGTCACAATGCCGCCAAGTGAGATAATAGCTACTTCTGTTGTTCCGCCGCCAATATCAACGACCATGCTGCCTGTCGGTTCCCAAACAGGAAGGTTAGCACCAATAGCAGCCGCGAACGGTTCTTCAATAGTATAAGCGTCGCGGGCACCCGCTTGGCGAGTAGCATCAATAACAGCCCGTTCTTCAACGGCTGTAATGCCGGATGGTACACAAACCATTACATATGGCTTACTGGAAAGCAAACCTTTTCCATTTTTTGTTGCTTGTTTTAAATAATATTTAATCATTGTGGCTGTTGTTTCGTAATCAGCAATTACCCCATCTTTCATAGGGCGCGTAGCTATTACATTCCCCGGTGTACGGCCAATCATTTTTTTAGCATCGTTTCCAACGGCCACAATTTGTTTCGTATCCGTCTGCAATGCCACAACCGATGGCTCACGTACAACGACACCCTTTCCTTTAGCATAAACGAGCGTATTAGCCGTTCCTAAGTCTATTCCAAGATCTCGGCTTCCAATTCCAAACATACAAGTATCTCCCTTTCTCGGTCCATTACTTTTATCATGATTGATTTGACATTATTCTTTTATTTTTCGACAAAAACAACTAGGAAAAATCATAACTTATATTATAACCGAAGGAAAAAAAAATCCTAGCGTTATAAATAGCCTTTTTCTTTTAAACTGACGAATTTCTTCTCTCCGATAATTAAATGATCAAGCAGTTCAATGCCAAGGATTTTGCCGCATTCAGCTAATCTCTTAGTCACATCAATATCTTCCCTGCTTGGCTGGGGATCACCGGATGGATGATTGTGAATACAGATAATAGAAGCAGCAGATCGGCGAAAAGCCTCTTTGAACACTTCACGAGGGTGAACAATAGAAGCATTTAAACTACCAATAAATAAAGTCTGCTTATGGAGAACTTGATTTTTAGTGTTCAAATACAAGCAAACAAAATGTTCCTGGGTAAGAAATCTCATTTCTTCCATGACATAATCGGCCCCATCTTCCGGTGAGCGAATGACATAGCGCTCCTCAAATCTCAGCTGACTGACACGCCTTCCAAGCTCAAGCGCAGATATAATTTGTATAGCTTTTGCTTCACCAATACCTTTAATGGAGGTCATTTCTTCGAGAGAGGCTTCTTTTAACAAGCGGAGGCCTTCAAACGTTTTCAAAAGACGGTTAGCCAGTTGCAGGACGGATTCATCTTTTGTTCCAGTCCGTAAAATAATAGCGAGGAGTTCATGGGTGGACAGGCTGGCTGCACCGTAGGCAACCAGCCGTTCCCGTGGACGCTCTTCTGCCGGAACGTCGCGGATTATAAATGTTTCTTTCGACATACTTTTCTCCTTTCGACCTTTCAGGAAGGAAAGAAGAAAGCGGCACCTTGCCAGCCGAGCCGTCTTAGATGCCTATATAGGGAAGAAATCGGCAGGCCAACAACAGAGAAATAGTCACCATCAATTTTTTTCACCAGAATGGCACCTGCTCCTTGAATACCATATGCACCGGCTTTATCGAATGGTTCATCTGTCTCTAAATAGCCGTTGATCTCTTCTTCTGTAAGCTCCCAAAAAGTGACTTTTGTTTTTTCATAAAATAGGTATTCATCTGCTCCATGCCTTACAGCCACTCCTGTACATACAGCATGCGTACGGCCAGAAAGACGCTGAAGCATATCTCTTGCTTCCTTTCGATTCTGCGGCTTGCCTAAAATTTCCCCATCGAGGGTAACAACTGTATCCGCTCCGATAATAAAACTATCTTCATGGTTTGCTGCGACTGCAGCGGCTTTGATGGAAGCTAAATGCATAACGGCTTCTTCCGGAGTCATTCCAGAGGGGATCGTTTCATCAGCATGGCTTACTTTCACAGTAAACGACAAGCCGATTTGTTCGAGGAGTTCTTTCCGTCTTGGGGAGCCCGAAGCTAAAATTAATTGCGTCAAATCGATTCACCTATCTTTCAAAAATAAGGGAGATACATCGTTATCATATCAAAAGTGCCAAAACACTACAAACTTTTAAAGCAGGCTTAACGAGCAAAGGTTTATCAACAGGTTCTACATATAATCTCTTAGTTTCACCCAAAAAAAGGATGCCTTAGCATCCTTCAAGCAAATATGACTGGGCGAGTTGCCAAAAGTGAAGAATTGGCAAGAATGCTTAAGCACCCTATTGACTATAAACAGCTAAAAAAGCCAGAAGCTTCTCCTGCGCAGCTTTGGCAGCTTGCGGCTGATTGCTTTTGGCTTCAGTTAACGCTCCTGTCAGCAACTTTTTCAATTCGGCGGATGTTTCATCGCTCGGCTCTACTTTCACAGCGTCTAATTTGCTTTCCGCCTCCTTAAGTTTATTCTTATCCGCTTCCAGTCCGGCAGCTTTTTTGCCACTCTCTTCCGCAATACTTGAAAATAAGGCAGCCATTTCTCCAGATGATTCTTCAAGCTTTTTAGAAGGCGAAATCGCCAATTGCTTTGTATAAGTGTCCGCTCCGGCTGTGCCATATATACCTTCAATCAACTTTGCTGTTTCGATAGTGGAGGAAGCAGCAAGTAAGATAAGATATTGGCCGTTTTGCAATACTGCTTCAGCAGGCAGGCCTAAGCCATTCATTTTTTGTTTCACAGAATTAGCTGCATCTTCCGTCGAAAAAACCCCTCCTTGAACAACAGCGGTCTCTATTGAAAAGAGCGAGTTCTTCTCACTTTTTGCGGGTGGGGCAGCTTTCGGCGTAGTTACTTCTCTTTCCTTCACAGGTTTTCTTCTTTTAAAATAGCTTGCGGTCGTCCCTCTTCCTTTTGAGTGACAACTTTCACTAATGCGTAGCCAAGCAATACACCAACAATGACAGCACTCATTACAATAATAAAGAGCTTGCCAGTTGCCCGTTTAGCTGTAGTTTTTTGCATCGTTGCATATTGTTCGATTACATCGGCTTTCTGCTCTCCTTCTTCAGGAAACAACCATTGGAACTCCTCTTCTTCTTTTTTCGGCTCAATGGCTGCCGCACTCTCTTTTTTTCCATTTTTCCACTCTGGCCCAATAAACTCTTTTTTTGTTTACTGCCGATTGTTAAGAATATTCCTTCTGGTTTTTTTGGCTTATCCTTGTCCATCATTTGCGACCATCCTTCCGCCTACTTTGAAGTTGCCTTCATGCTAACACAGCAAATTAAAAAAAGAACAAGACTTTTGTCGTCCTGTCCTGGAAAAATTTCGGCAATCTTTTTATCCTCCATAATTAATAAGCTGAAGGTACCAGTGAATGAGTATTTCGCCATAAAATAGTTCAGCGAGCGTGGCGAGCGCAATAAATGGTGCAAAGGGCATTGGCTTGCCTTTTTTTATAATGTGAAACATCATAAGCACTACACCACAGACAGCCCCTAATGCACATGAAAGAAAGAAAATAACTAGCACTTTCTTCAAGCCGCTCAATAAGCCAATGACACCAAACAATTTAATATCTCCTCCCCCCATGCCGCCTTTTGATACAAGAGAAACCAGCAAAGGTATGAAAAAGCCTACCGCACCGCCCACAAACATGTCCCACCAAGGCTCAAGCGGATGAAAGGTCCTTCCCATCAAAAAGAGAAATAAAAAAATGAACAGTATTTTGTCGGGGATAACCATGTAAGTAAGGTCTGAAACAATAATAATAAGAAGAAGAGACATAAGTATTAAAGCGATGAAAAAGTCTGCCGTCAGTCCAAACGACATATACGCGCACCAAAACAAGAGGGCTGTAACGAATTCTATCAGAGGATAGAGAGGAGATATTCTTATCCTGCATACGCGGCACCTTCCTCTTTGCCATACATAAGAGAACACCGGTATAAGTTCCGCAAAATGCAGCTTATGATTGCATCTAGGGCAAGCACTGTGCGGCCAGAAAAGCGATTGGCCTTTCGGTACACGCAAGCCAACGACGTTAAAAAATGAACCAAATACAAAACCATACATTAAAACAAACAATTCTATCATTCTGTCTTGGCAGCTACTTCCACTGCTTGGGACCCATATCTTTTTCTCATTTGAGGCATGACTGTTCCTCCTATTTTAATTTTATGGATGACCAACCACAAGTTTTTCAACTCCTTTTTTTTACATGTTCAACCTTTAACTAAAAGGTTTTCTTACTTGCTCAAAAGCAGTGACTACCAGTCCAGCAGAGTGCTTGCTCGCTGCTTCATTCTTGGAATGCAGAGTGCGAAAAGATCGTTTAAAGACAGGCTTGAAGGGGATTAGTGAAAATGAATCGGTGGGGAGATGGAGCTTGGAGGAGAAGATCTTTATGTTCTTGTCTACATTCTATTATACTGATATGCCTTCTGATTTTACAGAATATTTTGATAAATAAAGGAATTCACTTAAAAAGTTGCCGTGCAGAAAACTTGTCACTGTTGTTCGTAAACTAAAATAAAAAGTTTTTACATAGAAAAAGGCAACCCCTGTTTTAAACAAAAGAAGTTGCCGATCTCTATTATTTTTCTTTTATAAATTTCTTTACATTTGAAATGAAATAAAGAGAGCCTGTTACAATCAGTACTTCATTTTCTTTTGCTGTTGTCTGAAACTCCTCAATAAACCGTTGCCAATCCTCTATCCACATTTGATTTTCTAAAAAAGCTTGAAACTCTTTTTTGCCAGCCGCCCGCGGAAAGTCAAAACTTGTGAAGGCCACTCGATGAGCTGCCTGCTTTAAAATAGCTATCATTTCATCTAATTTTTTATCCCTCATGCCGGCAAATAAAGCAGTGATTTTCTTGTCAGGAAAACGCTCAGCAAGCGATGCAACAAGCGCCTTCATTCCTTCCGGGTTATGAGCGCCATCTAACAGAACGACGGGCTGCTCCATGGCATACTCCATTCTCCCTGGCCAGCTCACTGATTGTAGACCAGCACGAATATGTTCTTCTTCCACTAGAAATGCGTAAAAAGTACGTAAATATAAAATAGCCATCACGGCTGTTGCCGCGTTTTCTGTTTGATGAAGGCCATTTAAACCTGTTGGCAAGTCTCTCATATTGGCAAAAACAGATTCAAAATGGAACATTTCTCCTTGAGGCAATGACCTTTGCCAGTCTGCCTTGAATTGCTCTCCCAGCTGATAAACAGCAGACTTCACTTCTTTGGCACGCTGTTGAATAATTTCACGAGCCGCCTCCTGTTTCACACCGCTAACAACTGGTGCCCCATTTTTTATGATTCCAGCTTTCTCGAAAGCAATCGCTTCAAGTGTATCTCCTAAAAACTGCATATGGTCCATGCCAATTGTGGTAATCACAGACAACAATGGCTGAATCACATTTGTTGAATCTAATCGGCCGCCAAGCCCCACTTCAAACAAAACGATATCAACAGGGCGAATCCAGGCAAAATAATAAAGAGCCATCGCCGTAATCACTTCGAATTCACTCGGACTGCCTAATTCTGTTTTTTCCAATTCCTCTGCCAACGGCTTGATCACAGCAGTTAATTTCATAATTTCCTCGTCACTGATTGCCTCACCGTTCACGCTGATCCGCTCATTGAACTGTTCTATATATGGCGAGGTGAATGTTCCTACTTCATATCCCGCTTCCTGCAGCATAGAACGCATCATAGCAACAGTCGATCCTTTGCCATTCGTCCCCCCAATATGGACAGCACGCAGATGATGCTCCGGATGATTCATTCTCTCCATAAGCCACTCCATTCGCTTCAAGCCGGGCTTAATGCCAAGCTGAAGCCGGCTATGAATCCAATCGATCGCTTCTTCATATGTATTCATCTTCTCTCTCCCTTCGATTCTGTTTTTAACATATTGGCCAAATTTTATGGTTTACTGACTTGGTTAATAAATTTGCTTGCTGAGCTCTGTGAAAAAGACGAATCTGCCCCCGGCAGATTCGTCTCATTCCCCTACTTACCCTTGCATTTCCTTCATGCGCGCTTCAACAGCGGCACGTTTTTCTAGATAGTCTTTTTCCTTGGCGCGCTCTTCATCAACAACTTTTTGTGGAGCTTTGCTGACGAAGCGCTCATTGCCAAGTTTCTTTTGAACACGTTCAACTTCACTGTTCCATTTATCCCATTCTTTTTGCAAGCGGGCAATTTCCTCTTCGATATTAATTAACCCTTCAAGCGGCAAGAATAGTTCGGCACCTGTGACAACAGCCGTCATCGCTTTGTCAGGGGCTACAGCAGTCGTTGATAATACAAGTTCCTCCGGATTACAGAAACGCTCGATGTAAGCACGGTTGCTTTCTAATGTGTTCAATACAGTGTCATCTTTCGCTTTGATGATTAACTTAATCTTCTTGCTAAGCGGTGTATTCACTTCCGCGCGGATATTACGTACGGAACGAATAATATCTACAAGCAGCTTCATTTCCTCTGCTGCTTGTTGGTCAGATAGCTCTTCATTCACTTCTGGCCATTTAGCTGTGACGATCGTTTCCCCCTCATGCGGTAGATTCTGCCATATTTCCTCGGTAATAAACGGCATGAATGGGTGTAATAAACGCATCGTGTTATCTAACACATAAGCAAGGATAGAACGGGTCGTTTTCTTGGCTGCTTCATCTTCACCGTAAAGCGGCAGCTTCGCCATTTCAATATACCAATCACAGAAATCATCCCAAATGAAGTTGTAGAGCACGCGGCCGACTTCACCAAACTCGTATCGGTCAGCAAGTTTGGTGACGTTTGTGATCGTATCATTCAAACGCGTTAAAATCCATTTATCAGCAACTGATTTTTCACCACTTAAGTCGATTTCCTCATATTTCAAGCCATCCATGTTCATTAGGGCAAAACGGGAAGCATTCCAAATTTTATTGGCGAAGTTCCAAATAGATTCTACTTTTTCTACAGAGAAACGCAAATCCTGTCCTGGAGAGCTGCCAGTTGATAAGAAGTAGCGCAGAGAGTCAGCCCCATACTGATCAATCACTTCCATCGGATCCACGCCATTACCTAACGATTTACTCATTTTCCGCCCTTCTGAATCGCGGACAAGCCCATGAATCAATACATCGTTAAACGGACGTTCACCGGTAAACTCAAGCCCTTGGAAGATCATCCGAGAGACCCAGAAGAAAATAATATCGTAACCGGTAACAAGTGCAGCTGTTGGATAGTAGCGTTTAAAGTCTGACGCCTCTTTATCCGGCCAGCCCATCGTAGAAAACGGCCATAATGCCGAGCTAAACCATGTGTCGAGTACATCTTTGTCCTGTTCCCAGTTCTCCGCATCTGCTGGAGCTTCCTGGCCAACGTATACTTCGCCTGTTTCTTTATGGTACCAGGCTGGAATACGATGTCCCCACCAAAGCTGACGGGAAATACACCAATCACGGATATTTTCCATCCAGTGAAGATATGTTTTCTCAAAACGGTCCGGCACGAAATGTACTTTGTCTTCTTTGGACTGCAATTCGATTGCTTTATCAGCAAGCGGCTGCATCTTTACGAACCATTGAGTCGATAAGTATGGCTCTACAACCGCACCGCTGCGCTCTGAGTGACCGACAGAATGCATATGGTCTTCAATCTTGAAGAGGACGCCTTCTTCCTGTAAGTCTTTCACGATCTGTTTGCGGCAGTCAAAGCGGTCCATGCCGTTGTATTTGCCCGCACGCTCATTCATCGTACCATCCTCATTCATCACAAGAATGCGCTCTAAATCGTGGCGATTGCCAATTTCAAAGTCATTTGGATCATGAGCCGGTGTAATCTTCACCGCTCCAGAACCGAATTCCATGTCAACGTAGTCATCACCGACGATTGGAATTTCTCGGCCAACGATTGGCAGAACAACCTTTTTACCAATGAGGTGTTTATAACGCTCATCTTCCGGATGAACCGCTACAGCTGTATCACCAAGCATTGTTTCCGGGCGAGTTGTCGCAATTTCAATATGGCCGCTTCCATCTGCAAGCGGGTATTTCATGTGATAAAATGCCCCCTGGACATCTTTGTAAATAACTTCAATGTCCGATAAAGCTGTTTTTGTTGCTGGATCCCAGTTGATAATATATTCACCGCGATAAATTAAACCTTTTTCATATAACGAAACGAATACTTCACGGACTGCTTTTGATAAACCTTCATCCAATGTAAAGCGCTCACGGCTATAGTCCAGACCAAGGCCAAGCTTTGCCCATTGCTGGCGGATAAAATTTGCATACTCTTCTTTCCACTTCCATGCTTCTTCTAAAAACTTTTCACGGCCAAGATCATAGCGTGTTTTTCCCTCTTCACGAAGCTTTTGCTCCACTTTCGCCTGTGTGGCAATTCCAGCATGGTCCATCCCTGGAAGCCAAAGCACATCGTAGCCCTGCATCCGCTTCATGCGTGTTAAGATATCTTGCAGTGTCGTATCCCATGCATGGCCGAGGTGCAGTTTCCCTGTCACATTCGGCGGCGGGATTACGATAGTATAAGGGGGTTTGGTTTGATCGTCTTTCGCTTCAAAATACTGCCCTTTTACCCACCAGTCATACCGTCCCTGTTCAATTGCTTTTGGATCATATTTTGTTGGCATGGACAATTCATTGTTTTCCATCAAGATTTCCTCCTCATTACACAATAAATGTACAAACATTCTGGTCAGTTATCCGCCATATGTGATTGCCTGTTTTTAAACAACAAAAAAACTCCTATCGTCAAAAGGACGAAGGAGTTGTTCGCGGTACCACCTTTTTTCACAGACAGCTGCCTACTGGCAGACCTATCTGGCTCTCAATCCATTAACGGCTGGCAACCGGCTTCCACTACTAAACAGTTCACAGAAGCAGCTCACGGGGGACATTCCAAAGGGTTCTTGCGGAAAACTTTTCAGCCATGAGTTTTCCTCTCTGCAAGCAAGCACTATCTTTGTACTCTTCCCGGTCTTCGCTTTTCATTATCATTCATATATTATCTGAAAACAGGCAGGGGCGTCAATCTTTCCTCTATTATTTTTTTAGAAAGCCTTTTGATTGCAAGAATTCAAGCATATATGCCCGCCGTGGCTCGGATAAAAAAGCTGCCATGCCGCTCGTCCAGCCTGCGTCTTTCTTATTTGTTGTACGGCTTGCATAATATTTATGCATTTGCTCGTCATACTCAGGAAGTAGGCGACTATACTTTTCCTCATCATATACATCTTCATGCAAAATTGCCTTCATTGGCAAGCGTGGCTTTACTTCGTTTGATTCTGCTGGCACACCTACCGTCAATCCAAATAATGGAATCACATAGTCAGGCAATTGAAGCAAGTCGCTGATTGCCTGCGGATTATTACGAACTCCACCAATATAACAGATGCCATATCCTTTGGATTCGGCGGCTACTACAAAATTTTGGGCAAATAGAGCCGTATCGATAACAGCTACAAGCAGATTTTCTGCCGTGCTACCTTCGAATTTTTTCCCATGAAGGGTGACGGCTTTTTCCAGACGTTTTAAATCCGCACAGAAAACAAGCGGCAAGGCCGCAGATTCAAATTGCTGTTTATTTTTAGACAGCTCTCCAAGCTTCAGGCGCTTCTCCTCATTCTTCACGCGCACAACGGAATAAGCCTGCACAAAATGAGAGCTTGCGGCATGTTGGGCAGCTTCCAACAACTCGTGAAATACTTCATCTGAAATGGGTTCGTCTGTGTATTTTCGAACAGATGCATGAGACTTCAATAAATCTATCATCTTATCCTTCCTTCCTTGTTTGCTTCGTCATATAAAAAGCGTATGTATAGACCCGTTCTTCTTTTAACGTAAATCACCTTTTAAACGCTGTCAACGTTCCTGCTCTCCTCCTCTAAAATCACCTCTCTTTGTTTCCATACATATAGTAAAAGAAGAACCTTTCATAGCACGCTACTCGTGCCTATGAATTCACAGGCAGGTGTAATAATTGAGAAGAAGATACAATCCTTACTCGTTACCTCCATGGCTTCGAACAGTCCGAGCGGTCTGCTGCCAGCTAGCCGTTCCATTTTGCATATTTCAGGGGATTCGAACGATCTTTTTTCCAACGACATTTGATGTGATACTGCTATCTATCCTCGTGTTACTTGCTGTAGCTCTTTACCTTGAATGGATTTAAAAAGACGTCTTGTATGAGCAGACGTCTTTTTAAATATGTATAGACTTAAGGGGTTCTATTCTTTCTTTAGCTATTCAGCCAACTAAAAAATAATATAAATTTTCTCTTTACAAACCAATCTTTCAGGAGTATATTAGCTAAATAAATTTTATATGTAAACTCAATTATACCTTATATCGCTTAATCCCTAAGGAGTGGGGGACCCATTTTTGTGCATCGTCACTTGGGGTGAATCCTTCATTAAGAAGGTAGGGCTACTCTCATGGCCCGAACCCGACAGCTAACCTCATAAGCGTTTGGAGAGGAGGTTTGCTTTGTGTTGTCTTAAAAGAGCACTAAGTAACACCTTAGTGTTCTTTTTTGTGTTTTCTTTAGAATTAAAAGCGCTCTGTGAGCTTTTACTAGGATTGGTAACGATCAAAGGGGGAATTATAATTTTATCAACTTTTTACAGAAGAGCTTTCTTACAGTAAAAATAAACGTATGCTTTCTCACTATATGATTGATTTACTTTTCTGGAGGTCATCATGACACGTTATTCACTAATGAAAAAAGCCCTGATTGGCAAGCCGCTTAAAACAAGTGCACTAGGAGAACAGAGACTCAGTAAGTTAAAGGCGCTGGCTATTTTATCCTCAGACGCCCTTTCGTCTGTAGCTTATGGACCTGAACAAATTTTAATTGTGCTGTCTACAATCGGTCTAGTTGCTTTTTGGTATTCTGTTCCTATTGGCATTGGAGTACTGGTTCTCTTAACGGCCTTAATTCTTTCGTATCGCCAAATTATTTATGCCTATCCGCACGGTGGTGGGGCCTACATTGTCTCGAGAAACAACTTGGGAGAAAATGCCGGACTCATTGCAGGAGGCTCCCTATTAGTAGATTATATTTTAACCGTAGCGGTGAGTGTATCAGCCGGAACCGACGCTCTCACCTCTGCTTTTCCGCAATTGCACGAACATAATGTAGCGATTGCTGCTTTACTAGTTGTATTAATTACGATTTTGAATTTACGAGGGGTAACAGAATCTGCTTCTGTTCTTGCTTATCCAGTATATTTATTTGTAGCCGCCTTACTTCTTCTTTCAGCCGTAGGTTTATGGAAAATTGCAACCGGACAAATACCGAGTGATCTGCACTCTCCGATCGGAACAGCCGTTCCTGGCATCAGTCTGTTTTTATTGCTCAGAGCTTTCTCATCCGGCTGTTCAGCTCTTACTGGAGTAGAGGCTGTTTCTAATGCGGTTCCTAACTTTAAGGAACCCGCTGCTAAAAATGCAGCAAACACCTTAATAATGATGGGGATTATCTTGGCGATTCTTTTTTCTGGCATTATGTTTTTAGCTTATTGGCTAGGAATCACTCCTAAAGCAGAAGAAACAGTGGTATCACAAATTTCGTCTGAAGTATTCGGTAGAAATTTCATTTATTACTTTGTTCAAGGAACTACAGCTCTTATTTTAGTTCTTGCGGCTAATACTGGTTTTTCTGCTTTTCCATTGCTAGCCGTTAACTTAGCAACGGACAAGTATATTCCACGGATGTTTCTCATGCGTGGAGACCGGCTTGGTTACTCAAATGGAATCGTCACGCTCGGCATCATGTCTATTCTACTTATCGTGGCTTTTAGGGGGGAAACTGAACAGCTTATTCCATTGTATGCCGTTGGTGTATTTATTCCCTTCACCCTTTCCCAATCAGGCATGATTGTAAAGTGGGTAAAAGAGAAGCCTGTTGGCTGGGCGTATAAATTAACAGTTAATTTAATCGGCGCGCTCATTAGCTTAACTGTTGTGGTGATTTTCTTTACCACTAAGTTTTCTCAAGTGTGGCCTGTGCTAGTTTTCTTACCGATTATTATCTTTATGTTTCATCGAATTAAAAGTCATTATATGGCAACAGGTGAACAACTGAGAATTAAATCCGGAGAAGAAGCACTTCAATTTAAAGGAAATGTCGTCATTGTCCCGGTTGCCGGCATTACAAAGGTAGTTGAAAATTCCTTAAATTATGCCGAACTAATCGGTGATACTGTCATTGCTGTCTACGTCGCTTTTGACCGTGAAAGCGAACGACAAATGGAGGAGAGATGGAGAAAGTGGAAGCCTAATGTCCGTCTTGTTACTCTGCATTCTCAATATAGAAGCTTAATGAGGCCTCTCGCCCGGTTTATTGACATAGCCGTGGAAAAAGCGAATGAAAGGAACCATACCTTAACCGTACTTATTCCACAATTCATTACGAAGAAGAGATGGCAGGACATATTACACAATCAGTCGAGCTTACGTTTAAGAATCTACCTTCTTTATCAAAAGAATGTCATTGTCACTACCGTCCCTTATCGATTTAAAAAATAATCTTTACTCAAATTACGAAACACCTCTTCGAGAGGATGACAGGGCTTTGTGCATATTCCAGAGAAGAAGAGCTAAAATTAACCATTGCAAGATTGATAAGAATTGACTATAATTCTAGTGTCAATTAAATATTCCCATTTACCGATGGGATAGAGGCTGCAGCTTATATGAGTAAAGCGGAAGAGAGACAATGACATCTATGACTCCGTTTGAAAGGATAAACTGCCGAAGTGTGGACAGGTCATTGTCTGTTCATGCTGGGGATGTTTTCGAACAGGAACATCACTGTCGCGTTATTTAACGTGGAGGGCTATCTTCGGAAGGATTAAACGGACTTGTTAACAGCCGTCGATCTTCTTCGACGGCTGTTTTTTATTTGCCCTTGAAATGATTCAATCTTTATCACGAAAAGGAGTGCACAATATTGAGGAATACAGTTACGTCAGCATCATCGACATCATCATCAAAGCCCAATCAGTTGAAGAGGACTCTAAAAGCACGCCATCTAACGATGATTTCTCTCGGAGGATCCATCGGAACAGGGATATTTTTAGCAAGCGGCGGAGCTATTCATAATGCCGGTCCTGGAGGGGCACTGCTCGCTTATGCAGCAATCGGAGTAATGGTCTATTTCTTAATGACGAGCCTTGCAGAAATGGCGGCCTATATGCCGGTAGCTGGTTCCTTTAAGGTATATGCATCAAAATTTGTTGATCCGGCCCTTGGATTTGCCATCGGCTGGAATTATTGGTACAACTGGGCGATTACCATTGCTGCAGAACTTGCCGCTGCAGTGCTCATTATGAAATTTTGGTTCCCTGACAGTCCTTCCATTCTCTGGAGCGGTCTCGCACTTTTAATTATGTTTGGCTTGAATTTTATGTCTGCCAAAGGATTTGGAGAATCAGAGTTTTGGTTTGCACTTATTAAAGTAGTCACTATTATTTTATTTATTGTTACCGGGTTGTTTATGATTTTTGGTATTATGGGCGGCGAAGCCATTGGCCTCACAAACTTTACAATTAAAGACGCTCCTTTCAATGGCGGGTTTTTAGCTGTTTTAGGTGTTTTCATGGCAGCTGGCTTCTCTTTCCAAGGCACGGAGCTGCTCGGAGTAGCCGCCGGTGAAAGTGAAGAACCAGAAAAAAATATTCCTAAAGCTATTAATTCTGTATTTTGGCGCATTTTGCTTTTTTATATTTTAGCTATTCTTGTGATCGGATTGATTCTCCCATACACAGACGAACGTCTGCTAAGTGACTCTGTTTCTGTAAGTCCCTTCACGCTAGTGTTTGAACGGGCAGGTTTTGCTTTTGCTGCTTCTGTTATGAATGCTATCATACTCACTTCTGTATTGTCCGCGGGCAATTCAGGCATGTATGCTTCCACCCGTATGCTCTGGGACTTGGCACGTGATGGACAGGCCCCAAAATTTTTGGCTCGCCTTGACAAAAGAGGGGTACCGGTCAATGCGCTCATTATTACCACATTGGTCGGTTCTCTCGCATTTCTAACTACTTTCTTTGGCGACGGCGCTGTCTATGTTTGGCTGTTAAACGCTTCCGGAATGGCTGGTTTCGTCACATGGCTCGGGATCGCCATTAGTCACTATCGCTTCCGTCGGGCTTTTATCGCTCAAGGAGGGGACGTAACCACTCTTCCTTATCGTGCAAGATGGTTTCCAATTGGGCCATTATTGGCACTTATTCTATGTACTTTCGTCATTTTGGGCCAAAATTTCCAAGCGTTTATGGGAGGCCAAATTGACTGGAATGGAGTCCTTGTTTCCTATATTGGTCTTCCTCTATTCTTGATCTTTTGGATTGCTTACAAAATCAAACACAAAACGAAAGTCATTCCTTTGGAAGAATGTGATTTCAACAGGGACTAATAGGTTATTGCTAAAGCAGAAGTAAAATTTTATCAAAGACATTATACGAGGATTACGATTACACCTTGTCAGAGCTGGAGGAATTTCATTCCTCCAGCCATTTTTTATTCTTCCTCTTCTTTTAAGTCTGTGACGAAATACTCGATATTTTTTAACTGCCAATAATTTTGCTGCAGCTGATCCGTATAGCGATACTCGTTTTGTTTTCTTTGTGCCGAGAAATAGGCAGCTGCTGTCTCATAAAGCGCTCCCGGGTAAGCAATATAGCTTTGGAATAAAAGTTTCTCCCCTTTTTTCAGCGGAAAAAAATTTGTATAGTAACTGAATAACTCTCTCGCTAAAGCTGATCTTTCTGGGTACCCCTTCAATGTACGGGAGAAATAGGGAATTAAATCATGAATCGGCGTGGCTCTGCGAGATTGCTCCAAGTTAATAAAGTAGCCTCCCCCCCTCGATCAATAAGAAAATGACCTGGGTCCAGTTTGCCATGAACCTGGACCATTCTCTCTTTCTCCTCTTCCTCTGTTGCCTCTTTCCATTCTTTCAACTTTTCCTTTGCATAGAAAAAAGCTTGGCGAACATCTGTATAATAAAGACAAAACAACAATTGAAACGGAGACATATATGTTTCCCTTTCTGAAAGCTCTAAAAATTGCTCTAAGTGCTCTTCCTGTCTTTCCCACAAAGCCTTGACCTGTTCATATTGATAGATCCGCGCCTCCTTCGCTACAGCTACATCCGTGGAAGAAACGAAATGCAGCCTGGCAACCTCCCGAATCATCTTTTTTTCTCTCTCGGCTATTTCTTGCTCACCACTTTCGATCCACGGCATTAAATAATAAATATGAGCTCCCTCTAAAATGCCGTATCTGCCATCCAAAGCCGGATAAACAGGAACAAATCGGTGATAACCCGTCTGGTAAAGCTTTTGCATATTGAATAAAAAATCCATCCCTTGTACTGAAGGAATTCTTTTTAAAGCAAAATTCCCTTTATCTGTTGATATTTTTTGCACGTGGCCTAATGTTTCTATGTGCAAAGGGGTTAATCCGTAGCTTCTCCAAATAGCTGAATAGGGCTGTTCCACTTTCTTCACCCGCTTTATAAAAAATAAGGCTGTCCCACCTTTAATCGGGAACAGCCGGATCATTAACGAGAATTCGGTATATAGAGTACCTGGCCTTCTTCAATGCTTTGGCTGGTCTCCAATTTGTTTTCTCGGACTAAGTCAGCTACCGGTAACTCATACCGCTCAGCAATCTTTTGGAGTGTATCATCTCTCTGCACAAGACAAACCTTCCAGGTTACAGCTTCCTCTGACTCTTTCCTTGAGAAGAAATCTGCTAGCGACATCGTTTCCGTTTTTTTCAAGCTAAATGACTTTTTCTTTTTCTGTGTGTTCTCCTCCTCCATTTCCTTTGAGGACGACTCTGCCATATGGGCTGGCTCTTGAGCCGGAGACTCTGTTAGCTCTGAAACATTAGGAACTTCATGATGAGATGACGGACTCGCGGAAGCAGACTCCATTATGGACAATGATTCAAGCACATTAGGAGATTCTTCGATTGCTGCAACTGCGGAATGATTGCTTTCCATCTCTAAAACAATATTTGGAGATTCTTTCTGCTGTTTTTCTTCTCTTTGCTCACTCATTGGCGGAACTGAAACTTCCTCCTTCTCTTCCTCAAGCACATCAGGTTGCCTTTTGACTTCAACCGAAAAATCTGTCTCCCTTCCTGTTTCCTCTGAGCCGCCTGCATCATTCACATCCAACTTTAAAATTGAAAACTCTGGTTCGTCATTTTTTACATTTTCTTCTTGTTCTATTTGTAACTCTTCGTCTGCTGGTGTCATTTCAACTAATTCATTCACCTGCTCTCTTTCTTTCTCTTCTTCCTCTTCCATGATCCCTGATATTGATAGATCGACTGTTAATTTCAAGTTTGCTTTTTCAGGGAATTCATAGTCAAACGAATCAATGTAAATCTCCACATCTTCCATTTTAGCAATGCGTGATTTAGGAATCGTTATATCAATCGGAAAGTGATGAAAGAACTCACACTCATTCTCTCCGCGCTCCAGCACTTGTTGCACATATTTATAAGTAGGTGTATCCAGTGGTTCGGTTTGCTGCTCTGATGGAGCGTATTCTCCAGAAAGTTCCAAGAAACCGTGCATTCTAATAAATTCATCTGTTTCTTCAGTTTGAATTTGCGGATCAAGAGAAATAGAATATAATTCTCCTACTTCCTGACCACTCGTAAAACGGACAGTTTCTTCTAATGAAAACCGCAAATATGACAGGTCTTGAGACGCCACTTCATTTCCTCCTTTCTATTCATCGGCCTTATGCCATCCATTTGTTTATACAACGGCAAGATATTCCTATTGATCTTCTTTCACAATTTATTTGTATGACGCTTCTCCAAGAAATATGAAAGATTGCCTCATTCTATTTAGAATACGAAAAAAAACCGCCAGCATATAGCCAGGCGGTTTTTTCTATTATTATTTCTTTAGGCGGCTGAACGCTTTTTCAGCTGCAGCAATCGTATGCTCAATATCTTCTTCAGTATGGGCGCTGGATAAAAATAACCCTTCAAACTGAGATGGCGGCAAAAACACACCTTCATTTGCCATCTCCCGGTAATATTCAGCAAACAGTGCAAGATCAGATGTTTTTGCCTTTTCATAATTGGTTACATGTTCGTTAGTAAAGAAGAGGCCAATCATCGAACCAGCGCGGTTAAATGTAATCGGAATGTTATGCTTTTGTGCAGCCTCGGTCAATCCTTCTTCCAGGCGATCTGCTCTGCGTCCGAACTCCTCGTATATCTCTGGTGTTAACTGCCGGAGTGTTTCCAATCCGGCAGCCATCGCCATTGGATTTCCAGAAAGAGTGCCTGCCTGATAAATTGGTCCGCTTGGAGCAATTTGATTCATAATATCTGCCCGGCCACCATAGGCACCAACCGGCAGCCCACCGCCGATTACTTTGCCAAGACACGTAAGGTCAGGCGTGATACCAAAGAATCCTTGCGCACAGTTATAACCGACACGGAAACCAGTCATAACCTCATCAAAAATAAGGAGAGCACCGTTATCTTGCGTTACTTCACGAAGTCCTTCCAAGAAACCAGGCTGTGGCGGTACAACGCCCATATTGCCTGCAACAGGTTCAACAATGACACAAGCAATGTCCTCACCAAATTGTTCAAAAGCATATTTAACACCGTCAAGATCATTGTAAGGTACGGTAATTGTGTTCTTCGCCACGCTCTCAGGAACGCCTGGACTATCTGGCAATCCTAAAGTAGCCACACCAGAACCAGCTTTAATTAAGAGGGAATCTCCATGACCATGATAACAGCCTTCGAATTTTACTATTTTACTGCGGCCTGTAAAACCGCGGGCAAGACGAAGCGCACTCATGGTGGCCTCCGTCCCAGAAGAGACCATACGAACCACTTCAATAGACGGAACACGCTCGATCACAAGCTTCGCTAGTTCATTTTCAATGAGAGTCGAAGCACCAAAGCTCGTCCCAGTTTCAGCCGTCTTTTTCAAAGCTTCTACAACTTGATCATTCGCATGGCCCAAAATAAGTGGCCCCCACGATAAAACATAGTCAATGTACTCATTGCCATCAATATCGTAAACCTTAGAGCCCTTCCCCCGTTCCATAAAAATTGGATCCATATTTACGGACTTAAAGGCGCGAACTGGGCTGTTCACCCCTCCTGGCATTAATTTAACCGCCTCTTGGAAGGCTTGCTTTGATTTTTCGTAAGAACGCATACAAGAACCCCCTTATTGTTCATCCAGCCAGCGGGCTGCATCTTTAGCAAAATACGTAATAATTAGATCGGCACCTGCTCTTTTCATGCTGATCATTTTTTCCATAACGATTGCCTTTTCATCGATCCAGCCGTTCAATGCCGCAGCCTTCACCATGGAGTATTCACCGCTCACATTATAAGCGACAATTGGCAATTTAAATTCATTTCTCATGTCACGCACGATGTCCAAATAAGAAAGAGCGGGTTTGACGATTAAGAAATCAGCCCCTTCTTCTACATCTGACTCTGCCTCACGAAAAGCTTCCAGGCGATTAGCCGGGTCCATTTGATAGGTTTTTCGATCACCAAACTGCGGAGTAGACTCGGCTGCGTCACGGAAAGGCCCATAAAAGCCTGATGAGTATTTAACGGCATAAGACATGATCGGTACATCAGTGAAGCCTGCTTCATCCAATCCACGGCGAATAGCAGCGACAAACCCATCCATCATATTAGATGGAGCAATGATGTCGGCACCTGCTTCAGCCTGGCTGACTGCTGTTTTAGCAAGCAAACTTAATGATGGATCGTTTAACACTTTGCTGCCCTCGATCACTCCGCAATGGCCATGGTCTGTATACTCACATAAACACGTATCAGCGATAACCACCATATCCGGATAGTGCCCCTTAATAAAGCGTGTTGCCTGCTGAACAATGCCGTGATCATGATAGGCACCCGTTCCTTCTGCATCTTTTTCAGCTGGTACGCCGAATAAAATGACAGATTTTAACCCGAGCGCTATAATTTCGTCCATTTCTGCTTTCAAGCGATCCATTGACAAATGATACACACCAGGCATGGAAGGGACTCCTTTTTTTATGTTTTCGCCTTCTACAATAAAGAGAGGATAAATAAAGTCCTCTTTATGAAGATAAGTTTCACGTACCAATGCACGCATATTAGCTGATTGGCGCAAGCGGCGATGACGTTTAAATTGTAATTCCATTACTCTTCTTCCTTTCTGAAATAGCGGGCAATTGCCTCTGCCAACGATTCGCTCGTATATACCTCTGGGCAAATCTGCGTATGAAGACCGAAGCGGTCCGCTTCTTTTTTAGTTACTGGGCCGATGCAGGCAACAACTGAATGTTCCAGTGTGTGCATGCCCACTTCCTTTATTGCTTTCATAAAATGACGGACAGCAGAAGGACTTGTGAATGTGAGGATGTCCGCTTTATTCGTTACAAGTAAATCAATTAATTGCTGTTTTGCTTCTTCGGGGAAATATGTTTCATAAACGATCCATTCGTCAGCCGTCATCCCTTTTTCCCTGAGGGCGTCAGCAATAGCTGTTCTGGCAAGATTCCCCTTCGGAATTAACACCTTTTTCGCTTCAAAGCGCCCTCCGGTAATTTCTTCTGCAAACTGATCAGCGGAAAATTTCTCGGGAATATACTCAGCATGAAATCCGTAGTTTTGGAGCACAGCAGCTGTTTTCGTTCCAATAGCAGCAAAACGGCCACGTATAACTGTGCGGTCTATGTTTCTATTCTTTAGCTGCTGAAAGAAAAAATCGACACCATTTTTACTCGTTAAGATAATCCAATCATATGTAGACAATTGCTGCAACCATTCTTCCTCACGATCATCTGAGAAAGGCTGGAAAGCGATCAGGGGAACGAAGTGAACGATTCCCCCGGCTGTTTCTATTTTATCAATAAATGAAGCTGCTTGTCCTCTTGGACGGGTCACTAATATATGCTTGCCTACAAGCGGCCGACCGGGTGTCATTCGGCATCAAGCTCTGCTTTCACCGCTTCAATCAATTCTTTAGCGCCACGTTCCGAAAGCAAAGCTGCTGCTTCTACACCCACAGCTTGCGGATCGCTGCCTCTTACTGTTTCCTTATAAATCGTTTTTCCATCTGGTGAGGCGACAAGAGCAGTTAGCACGGTTTCATTGCCGTCAGCTACAGCAAACCCGGCGATGGGCACCTGACAGCCGCCTTCCATCTTGTGAAGGAAAGCCCGCTCAGCAGTCACCGTTTTCGTCGTTTCCTCGTTGGCAAAAGCAGCGAGCAGCTCAAGTAATTCTTTATCATCTTCCCGGCATTCAATAGCAAGGGCTCCCTGGCCTACTGCCGGCAGGCAAAGTTCTGGCTCCAAAAATTCTGTTACAACGTCAGAGGCCCATCCCATGCGTGACAAGCCTGCCGCGGCCAAAATAATCGCATCGTATTCCTCAGTTTCAAGCTTTGCTAAACGCGTATCGATATTGCCTCGAATCCATTTAATTTCCAAATCCGGGCGAGCAGCTAACAGTTGGGCGCTGCGGCGCAGACTACTCGTACCGATAGCGGCCCCTGCTGGCATATCCTTAAGCTTTACATGATTTTTTGAAATGAAAGCATCACGGTGATCTTCCCGCACTGGAATACAGCCAATGGTCAATCCCTCGGGAAGCTCAGCTGGCATGTCTTTCATGCTATGCACGGCCATATCAATTTCCTTATCATACATGGCCTGCTCAATTTCCTTGACGAACAAGCCTTTCCCGCCCACCTTAGAGAGCGTAACATCCAGGATGCGATCGCCCTTTGTAACGATTTCTTTTACTTCAAAGTCGTATTCCGGCTTTAACTTTTTCAACTGGCTAATCACCCAGTTTGTTTGTGTTAAAGCTAGCTTGCTTCGGCGGGAGCCGACAATAATTTTTCTCATAATATCCCCCTGCTTTGCTTTTAAGTGTACCAAAAGTGAAACGACGAAAATCGGCTCACTAGGAAAAGTTAATTAAAATAATTAAAAAGGCAGCAGTGTTCAACAGTGCCAATGATTTGCCATAAAGGCCCTTGCGAACTTTCAGGTAAAGGTAAATGCCGTAAATAATCAACAGAATAAAAGAAGTAATAATTTTCACGTCATACCAGCTTACATCCGGCAGTTTAATAAACTTCCAGATCAACCCAAGAATTAAGCTTAGCAACAGCATTGGCACTCCGACTGCATTTGATACGTATGAAAATTTCGTTAGCTTATCTAAATCACCTAGACGCCATAAACGCTGACTCCATTTTTTCATTTTTAATAGCCTGTACTGCAGCAAATAAAGTGCAGAAAAAATAAAAGAAAGCGAGAATGCAGCGTACGACAAAATGGCCATTGTAATATGAATAAGCAGCAATTCAGAAACGAGCTGTTCCGCCATCGCCTGAGATTCCATTTGCACAGGGGCAAATGTGTGTATCGCCATAATGGCAAAGCCAATCATATTAGTAAAGAAAACGGTAAAATCCATACGCAGCAGCCGGTTAATAACCAATGAAAGCGTAATTAAGATCCACGCATAAAAATAAAGCCCTTCAAAAAGGGTAAGAACCGGAAAACGGCCGGTTTTGAACATATATAAAAACAAAAAAATTGTTTGAAGAACCCAAACAATCGATAAAGTCCAGAAGGCGACTTTATTCGCCTTCCGGTTCTGATTTAAAAAGTCGATAAAATACAGCATAACACTCAGCGCATATAAAATTACCATCAATTCGTGGAGCCTGGCCATTCCTTGTTCAAACATCAAGTAACCCCGCTTACACTTGGAATAATGGCTTTGTCTGAATCTGCTGGGTAGACTGTTCCGCTGTTTTTACCTGCTTCTCTGCTTTCACTTCTTCTTCAATGTTAAAGATTTGTGTAAACAGAGCCAGCTTTTCAGCCGAACGTTTATCCCCAGCGAGTTCCTTCGCCTGTAAAATTGGATCCTTTAACAGCTGATTAATAATACTTTTTGTATGCTTGTTTAATACTTTTCGTTCACGATCTGTTAGGTTAGGCATTTTTCGTTCGATGCTGACCATTGTTTCTGCCTGGATGGCAAGCGCTTTTTGACGAAGAGCGGAAATAACCGGAACGACTCCCAGCATATTAATCCAATCGTTAAAAGCGACGATTTCTGCTTCGATCATCAATTCAATCTTTTCAGCCGCTTTCTGACGCTCTGCCATGTTTGCTTGTACAATGCCTTCCAGATCATCGATATCATAAAGAAAAACACTTTCCAGATCAGAAATGGCCGGATCAAGATCACGCGGAACAGCGATATCAACCATAAACAATGGTTTTCCTTTACGCATTTTTTCCACGACGGCCATTCTTTCTTTCGTAATAACATAGCCGCTTGAGCCCGTAGAACTGATTAAAATATCGGCTTCCACGAGAGCACATTGAAGCTCTGCCAAAGTTTTGGCATTGCCGTCAAATTTCTCAGCAAGCGCAACTGCTTTTTCAAACGTCCGGTTCACAACTGTCACTTTTGTAGCTCCGCTGCCATGCAGATTTTGAATGGCAAGCTCACCCATTTTGCCAGCACCAACAACAAGCACGTGCTTGCCGGAAAGACTGCCGAAAATCTTCTTAGCGAGCTCTACAGCCGCATAGCTGACAGATACCGCATTCGCGCCAATTTCCGTTTCCGCATGCGCTTTCTTGGCCAGTGTGATGGCTTGTTTGAATAAATGATTAAAGACCGTGCCCGTTGCCTCAATCTCCTGGCTTCTTAAAAAGCTCGAACGAACTTGTCCCAAAATTTGCGTCTCGCCAAGGACCATGGAATTCAATCCACTTGTTACTTTCAACAAGTGCTCGACTGCCGCTTCCTGCTCATGAATAAATAGAAAAGGAGTGAATTCTTCCTTTTCCATGTTAAACCATTCAGATAAGAAATGTTTAATATAATAACGCCCTGTATGGAGCTGATCGACGACCGCATAAATTTCTGTCCGGTTGCAAGTGGAAAGAATGACATTTTCCAAAATGCTTTTTTGCTTACGGAGCTCTGACATGGCTTTTTCTAAGTCCGTGTCCTGAAAAGATAATCGTTCACGTATCTCCACTGGGGCTGTTTTGTAGTTTAGTCCCACCACAATAATATGCACGTTCTCAGCACCCCCATAAAAATCTGTTATATTCATTATAACACGGAACAAATTTTCCTTATTCACAAATTGTGAACATATGCTAACATTAAAACCAATAAACCTTTTTAAACCCAATAGCAAGCGTAACAAAATAAGAACTAAGATTCAAGTTAGGAATATGGAAAGCGGGGAAACTATTTATGAAGCAGCAGCGAATTTTTCCGGGAACCATTTTAATCGGATTCGGTTTATATTTCTTTTTGCAGCAGGCTGCTATCGTCTGGTTTCAGCCCTTTTTAAGCTGGCCAACACTTTTGATTGTTATCGGACTTGCGTTCTTAGCGGACGCTTACAGCGGCAAAGAAGGGAATAATATTTTGCCCGGTGTTATTCTGACAGGCTTTGGTGTTCACTTTCATGTGGTGAATCATTTTGGCTTTTGGTCTAATGACACTGGCGTCTTTATCTTAATCATTGCACTCGGATTCTTGCTTCAGTATCAGAAAACGAGAAACGGTCTGTTTCAAGGATTGCTATTTCTTATTCTTGCCGTTATCACCCTCTTTTATGATAAAGTAATCGAGTGGCTTGGCTTGCTTGAGAATCGAGCGCTCTCCCTCTGGCAATTTTGGCCTGTTATTCTAATTGTCATTGGCGGTTATTTACTATTTGTGAAAAAGAAATAAATTGAGCGAATAGAGAAGGAAAACAGACCACCCAAATACATACTTTAAAGCCCTTTTGAAACTGCAGCAGCCCGCCACACTTTTATTAGGTCTATTTAACGGGCTACCCTTCCTTCTATTCCCTTGTTCGGTATCACTTTATCCTTCTTAAGTCCTTTTATAAAAGATTTAAAGAAAACACAGCTGCTGCCTTTAGATGGAATTTCTTTCATAGGAATTCCTCTTTTTTTGCTTGGCTCTGTTGATCTTTCCTGGAGTCTCCACCTTCCGCTACAATCAACTATTGAAAAAACAATATTCCTCTTTAACAGAGACTTTCATTTAAGAAACTGGTCTTCTCTCACCTGTTTGGCAGGATGTCTATTCTTTTCAAAGATATAGCGCCAAGATTCACGTTTCTCGGCAACAAGCTGGCAGTCCGTCGCTTTTTCTCCGAACAAAAAGCTGCCCACTATTCAGCGGACAGCTTTGCTTTCTTCATTCTTTTATGAATAACACTCCACGCTTCGTCTTTTCCCTGTCCAGTTTCGGAAGAGAAAATAACGATATCGTCTGTCGGTTCAAATTCGAGCGCTTCTTTCACTACCTTTAAATGCTTTTGCCACTTGCCTTTTGGTATTTTATCGGCTTTAGTGGCCACGACCACAACAGGGATTTCATAATGCTTTAAAAAATTATACATCATGACATCGTCTTCTGTCGGAGAGTGCCTCAAGTCAACAATCAGCACACATGCCCGCAACTGTTCCCTTGTCGTTAAATACGTTTCAATCATTTTGCCCCATGATTCCCGTTCTTTTTTGGAAACTTTCGCAAATCCATATCCCGGTACATCAACAAAATAAAGGGACTCCTCAATTTTATAAAAATTGAGCGTCTGTGTTTTCCCCGGCTTAGATGAGATCCGAGCCATGCTTTTACGCTGAATCATTTTATTAATAAAAGAGGACTTTCCTACATTAGAGCGTCCAGCCAGCGCAAATTCCGGAAGAGAACCTTCCGGATATTGTGCTGGTTTTACTGCACTGATAACAAGTTCTACTTGATTAACCTTCATAATTTTCTCCTGTCAGCGCAACTTTTAATACATCATCCATGTGAGAGGCAAGAATGTATGTTAAATCGTTGCGCACACTTTCTGGCACATCTTCAATATCTTTCTCATTATCCTGTGGCAGGATAATTGTTTTGAGCCCGGCTCTATGGGCACCAAGCGATTTTTCTTTCACACCGCCAATGGGCAGCACACGGCCACGAAGAGTGATTTCACCGGTCATTCCAACTTCCCGACGAATTGGACGGGCTGTTAATGCTGAGACAAGCGCCGTAGCCATTGTAATGCCGGCAGATGGGCCATCCTTTGGCACAGCGCCTTCCGGGACGTGAATATGAATGTCATATTTCTCGTGGAAGTCAGCTTCAATATTCAGTTCTTCGGCCTTGGAACGAACATAACTGAATGCAGCCTGTGCGGATTCTTTCATTACGTCCCCGAGCTTCCCAGTTAAGATTAGCTTGCCTTTTCCTGGGGACAAGGACACTTCTATTTGCAGTGTATCTCCGCCGGAAGCTGTATAAGCCAGTCCGTTGGCTACACCAACCTGGTTAACCGTTTCAGCCTGTCCATAGCGGAAGATGCGCTTTCCTAAAAATTCTTCCAAGTTCTTACTCGTTACGACTACACGCTTTTTTTCCTCCGAGACGATCATTTTGGCTGTTTTTCGGCAAATTGCTGCAAGCTGACGCTCAAGGCTACGAACGCCCGCTTCACGTGTATAATAACGGACCACATCTTGAATCGCATCATCCCTTACCTGAAGCTGAGATTTTGTGAGCCCATGCTCCTCCACTTGCTTCGGAAGCAAATGAGATTTTGCAATATGAATTTTCTCCAGCTCCGTATAGCCCGCAATTGTAATGATTTCCATCCGGTCGCGAAGAGGGCCTGGGATCGTTGCCAGGTCATTAGCTGTCGCAATGAACATCACTTTCGATAAGTCGTATGTTTCTTCAATGTAATGATCACTAAAGTTAAAGTTTTGCTCAGGGTCCAGCACTTCGAGCATGGCTGCGGACGGATCGCCTCTAAAGTCACTTGACATTTTATCAATTTCATCAAGTAAAAAGACTGGGTTAATTGTCTCTGCTTTTTTCATACCTTGAATAATCCGGCCAGGCATGGCTCCGACATATGTGCGGCGGTGGCCGCGGATTTCTGATTCGTCACGCACGCCGCCAAGAGAAATCCGGACAAAGTTTCTGCCAAGTGATTCGGCAATGGAGCGTGCCAATGATGTTTTACCGACCCCTGGCGGTCCTGCTAAACATAGAATAGGCCCTTTAAGAGACTGGGTAAGCTGCTGAACAGCCAAATATTCAAGCACACGCTCTTTCACTTTTTCCAATCCATAATGATCGCGATTTAAAATGGCTTCTGCTTTTTCAATATCCAGGTCATCTTTCGTCGCTTTCGTCCACGGCAGTGTAACGAGCCATTCAAGATAGTTGCGGATAACGGCACTTTCTGCCGCGCTTGAAGGAATTTTCTCATAACGATTCAATTCCTTTAAGGCGGTCTTTTTCACATGCTCAGGCATGTCCGCTTCTTCGATTCGTTTCAACAGCTCCTCGACTTCACCGGTTTTGCCTTCTTTATCGCCCAGCTCCTGCTGAATTGCCTTCATTTGCTCACGCAGAAAATATTCTTTTTGTGTGCGCTCCATAGATGTTTTCACACGCTGACCGATTTTCTTCTCTAAATTCAACACTTGCTTTTCGTTATTTAATAAATCAATGATTCGGTTAAGACGGTTCTTTACATCAAACGTCTCAAGAATCTCTTGTTTATCTTTCATTTTAATCGGCAAGTGAGAAGCGATGATATCGGCCAACCGGCCCGGTTCGTCAATATCGGCTACCGTAGAATAGGTTTCTGCAGAAATTTTCTTCGACAGCTTGATATACTGTTCAAAGTACTCCAGCAGTGTGCGCATCAGCGCTTCAGTTTCTATATCTTTTGCTGCATCGTCCTCGTGCACTTCAACTGTTGCCAAATAAAAAGTTTCTTTATCATCAAGCTGCTTAATAACCGCGCGGTTTAAGCCCTCAACGAGTACACGGATGGTTCCATTTGGTAGCTTCAACATTTGTTTTACTTTCGTTAATGTTCCTGTTTCAAACAAATCCTCTCGTAAAGGATCGTCTATATTGGAATCTTTTTGAGTGGATAAAAAAATCAAATGATTGTCTAGCATTGCCTGCTCCAACGCCTCGATCGAGCGATCACGGCCAACATCCAGGTGCAGAACCATTGTAGGGTACACTAATAATCCCCGGAGTGGCAGGAGGGGCACAGTGTGAACAGTTTGATTACTCATAAACATAACCTCCATCACTTCAAACATCAGGCGAAATAGCTGCCTGTTCTCTCTTTTACGCTTTCTGCCGCAAAATAGGTGTTTTGTACAATCTTATCTTATTTAAATAGGAGTGTCCATTATTGAACGGGATATCACGTTCCCGTCTTTTTACCTATTCCTCACTTTGGCAGAAAACAAACAACAGGGCTGCCTTAAAAGTAAAAAAATGATCACTTTATAAGGCAGCCTTTCTTCTGCTATGCTATATTGATTTCTTTTCCTTCGATAAAATATTCCCCGGCTGAACGAGTCCTTTCTGTTCTGCCTGCTTATCAAAGAAATGATCAAATGCTTCTTTAAGCTGGGAAACTGGAATGAGCTCCACCCCTTCCACTTTCTGTAAAAGAAGTGTGTCATTTTCTTTTGGAAAAAGCACCTTTTTTGCCCCCGCTTCTTTAGCGGCTATCACTTTTTGTAAAACGCCCCCGACCGGTTTTATCTGCCCGTGGAGGCCGATTTCTCCCGTAATCGCTGCTGTTCGATCCGCCGGATGATTGTATATTGCTGAATAAATGGATAGTGCTATCGCCGCTCCGGCAGACGGGCCATCTACAGGCATGCCTCCGGGAAAGTTAACAAAAATATCAAACTGCTCCACCGGCACACCCAGCGATTTTAGAACGGTCACCGCATTGTCTACTGACCCTTTGGCCATGCTCTTTCGTTTGATTGATTTTGCTGGCTGGTTGAATGTTTCTTCTTCAACAATCCCAGTCACTGTTACTGTCCCTTTGTCTGCCGCAGGAAGAACAGCGGCCTCAATACTGAGAAGAGCTCCACTGTTTGGCCCGGTTACAGCTAGTCCATTAATCAGACCAATTCTTGACTCTTCAGGAATCCGCGATTCCCATTTTGGTGCTAGTCGGCTTGAGCGGATCACCCATTCCACTTCCTCATTGTATATTTCTTTTCGATTCTCCATCATCGCTAGGCCGGAAGCCATCTGTACAAGGTTTACAGCTTCCCGGCCGTTACGGGTATGCCCAGCGATCAGAGCTAGTCCTTTTTCAGAGAGATTCATCCCCGCCTTTTCGGCAGCTTTACGAGCGATATCTGTTAAATGTTTATTATCTAATTCATTGAAATACACTTCTTGACAGCGAGAACGAATGGCAGCTGGGATTTCCTCGGGCTGTTTAGTCGTTGCACCAATCAATCGAAAATCCGCTGGCAGTCCCTTCTTAAAAATATCATGGATGTGTCTTGGAATATTATCATTTTCCTCACTATAGTACACGCTCTCAAGAAGTACTTTTCGATCCTCTAACACTTTTAATAGCTTGTTCATCTGAATAGGGTGCAATTCCCCAATTTCATCAATAAACAAAATACCGCCGTGTGCATTGCTTACTGCCCCTTTTTTAGGCTGAGGAATACCTGCCTGCCCCAGAGCACCAGCCCCTTGATATATCGGGTCGTGTACAGAGCCGATAAGCGGATCGGCAATGCCTCTCTCATCAAACCGGGCTGTAGTGGCATCCAGTTCCACAAACACTGCAGACGGAGCAAACGGAGAGCGCTTATTCTTTTTTGCTTCCTCAAGCACGAGACGGGCCGCTGCTGTTTTCCCCACTCCCGGCGGCCCATAAATGATGACATGCTGTGGATGGGCGCCGCAAAGAGCTGCTCGCAATGCTTTAATGCCTTCTTCCTGAC
Organism: Bacillus sp. PK3_68; assembly: GCF_003600835.1. Taxonomy (NCBI): domain Bacteria; kingdom Bacillati; phylum Bacillota; class Bacilli; order Caryophanales; family Bacillaceae; genus Bacillus; species Bacillus sp. PK3_68. The sequence goes on from NZ_NQYC01000001.1 coordinate 1,349,632, forward strand.
CAATGATATCTGAAAAATTTTGCGGACGGATTTTTTCAGCAAGCGGCTTTGTCAAAGAAATTGCCCGCATTTTTCCCATAGCTTCCATTTCCTTTTTCGATTCCTTGTCAATCGTTATTCTGCTCGTATGCTGTTTTTTGAGCATCGTGAGAAAATAAAGACTGATAATCAGCCCAAACACAAGCTGACCCGCGATTGCAATTGCTGTCCAATTCATATCGTATCCTCCCATACCAGCAAAGTGAACCCTGCATAGACGGCTGACTTTTCTCCAAAGGTTTACGGTCTTCTGTTCATTCGACTGCTTCCCTTTAATTGTTAATCAACCGTTTTCTTATTCGCCAGTATCGCCTCATTTTGATACTCATAAACAGCAATTCATCCGGAAGTTCTTCTCTCCACGGAAAAAACAGGACAGCCTTCTCATCCTAAGCTGTCCTGTTTTTTCATTTAGTTTATTTTTTTCTTACTTTTCGCCTGGTGCTTCCCTGCTTAAGCGGATGTTTTCGTCAAATCTATCTTTTGTCCATTTTCTCCAAGCAATTTTGGTGCAGCATTGTCAAGAACAGTCTCCTTTGTGATGACACATGTCTTAATATCCTCTCGAGAAGGCAAGTCATACATCACATCGAGCATGATGCTTTCAATAATGGAACGGAGCCCACGGGCACCTGTTTTGCGTTCGATCGCCTTCTTGGCAATCTCACGAAGTGCTCCCTCGTCAAATTCAAGGTCGACTTCATCCAGTTCCATCATTTTTTGATATTGCTTAACGAGCGCATTTTTTGGCTTCGTTAAAATTTCAACGAGCGCTTCTTCGTCAAGCTGCTCAAGGCTCGCAATAACTGGAAGACGACCAATAAATTCAGGGATCAGTCCAAATTTAAGAAGATCTTCCGGTACTAATTTAGATAAAAGAGAGCCATCTGCCGCTTCTTCCTGCTTCGTTTCAAAGCCGAAGCCAATGACCTTTTGGCCAAGGCGGCGTTTAATAATTTGCTCCACTCCATCAAATGCTCCCCCGCAAATAAAAAGAATGTTTGTCGTATCAATTTGGATAAATTCTTGATGAGGATGCTTTCGTCCACCTTGTGGAGGGACACTTGCCACAGTTCCTTCTAAAATCTTCAAAAGAGCCTGCTGTACACCTTCACCGGAAACATCACGCGTAATGGACGGATTTTCAGATTTACGTGCCACTTTATCAATTTCATCGATATAAATGATGCCTTTTTCTGCTTTCTCCACATCATAGTCAGCCGCTTGGATCAGTTTGAGAAGAATATTTTCCACATCTTCCCCCACATAGCCTGCCTCTGTTAAAGAGGTAGCATCAGCAATCGCAAATGGAACATCTAGAATACGTGCAAGCGTTTGAGCAAGGAGCGTTTTCCCGCTTCCTGTTGGCCCGATTAAACAAATATTACTCTTAGCCAGCTCAACATCGTCCACTTTGCTGTTGGAATTAATACGTTTATAGTGATTATAAACAGCTACAGCGAGCGACTTTTTAGCACGTTCTTGCCCAATAACATAATCATCTAAAATATCACGAATTTCCATCGGCTTTGGTACATCTTTAAATTCTACTTCTTCCTCAGTGCCAAGCTCTTCCTCCACTATTTCAGTGCAAAGCTCGATACACTCATCACATATATATACACCGGGACCAGCTACAAGTTTGCGCACTTGATCCTGTGTTTTACCACAGAAAGAACATTTTAGCTGTCCTTTTTCATCGTTAAACTTGAACAATGTGTTTCACCCCTTATAAATAATAATCGCTTGTCCAGCTACAGGCGCTAGCGCGTACACTGATTTCGCTCCCTCTGTCGGAGTCTGAAAAGCGACTCCTCATCCAGAGCCCTAATCCGTTATCACACTAATCGAGCGCCTTCTGCTTTTCGTGTCCAGCTGCAACGCTCCATTCCTTCAGAGTAAACAGACGTCTTTTTTTGAAAACGACATTTGTTTCTCTTCTCTAACAGGCACGCTTCGCTGTTTATTTGCCCTATCCAGCTTTAACGGTTTACTGCGGCGGGACAGGTAATTATTCTCTCTTCCCCTGTTCAGCTACAAGCATCAACGCACATACTGAACGAGCGCCGTTGGCTCTTTGTAAAAAAGTTATGTATTGCATTGTACCACATTTTTCTCTGTTCAAAAAACAAAAGGTCTTTTGTATATATAATGTGTTACCAGCTTGACTATTACTAAAACATTTTTTCACATTTTCTTGTCAAGCTTTATCTATTTAGGAAGATGAAATCAAACGCTGCAAAGAGTATCATTGCAGCTTGTTATTTCCCTATCCCTATAGAATTCATATGTATGATAGTAAAACAAGTAGGTAGAAAACAAGGCACGAGCAGTTCGCGCCTTGTCTACCTTTATCTATTATTATGCACTAGTTTTGCTGTTTTCCACAAGAAATTCGATTGCTTTGCGAATTTTCAAGTCAGCCTGCATGCCATCTAAGTTGCCCAATGCTTTTTTGATATCTTCTACGGACAAATTAAATTGCTCTGCCATTTTGCTTAATTCTTTTTCTGTATCTTCTTCCGTTGCTTCTAAGTTTTCTGCATCTGCAATCGCTTCAAGCGTCAAGCTTGTGCGTACGCGTGTTTCTGCATTCTCTTTCATTTGTCCGCGAAGGTCTGCTTCACTTTGACCAGAGAATTGATAATACAGGTCAAGGTTCATTCCTTGCATTGAAAGATTTTGTGTGAACTCTTGAAGCATGCGGTCGATTTCATTTTCAACCATCACTTCTGGTACATCGATTTCAGCATTCGCAGCTGCTTTTTCTACAAGCGTATCACGAAGTGTTTGTTCTGCAGCTGTTTTCTTTTGCTCTTCAAGGCGAGTGCGGATTTTCGCTTTCAATTCATCAAGTGTTTCCACATCTTCATCTGTTTCTTTTGCAAATTCATCATTCAGTTCAGGAAGCTCTTGTGCTTTGATTTCGTGAATTTTCACCTTGAATACAGCTGGTTTGCCTGCAAGCTCTTCTGCATGGTACTCTTCAGGGAAAGTAACTTCTACCTCTTTCTCTTCACCAGAAGCTACGCCGATCAACTGCTCTTCAAACCCAGGAATAAACGTGCCAGAGCCGATTACTAAAGAATAGTTTTCTGCTGTACCGCCTTCAAACACTTCTCCATTAACAGAACCTTCAAAGTCAAGGACAACAGTGTCGCCATCTTCTACTTTGCCATCTTCTTTTACAACAAGTTCAGCATGACGCTTTTGCAGAGCAGTCAGTTCTTCCTGAACGTCTTCATCTGTTACTTCTGTGCTTAACTGTTCTGCTTCAAGCCCTTTATATTCGCCAAGCTTTACTTCAGGCTTTACTGTAACAGTCGCTTTGAAAATTAGCTCTTTGCCTTTTTCCATTTGCTCAATGTCAATCTCAGGACGGTCAACAGGATCGATTCCTGCTTCTTCAACTGCTTTCCCGTATGCTTCTGGAAGAATAATATCCAGTGCATCTTGATAAAGAGACTCTACACCGAAGCGCTTTTCAAACAAAGCACGTGGCATTTTTCCTTTACGGAAACCAGGTACGTTAATATTCTTTACTACTTTTTTAAATGCGGCATCTAAACCGTTGTTTACTGTTTCCGCATCTACTTCTACTGTTAGAACCCCTTGGTTCCCTTCTTGCTTTTCCCATTTAGCAGACATAAAGTTCCCTCCAAAAATCTATAAATTGATCATCATGAACATTATAAGTTGTTCGGCCGCCCTATGTATATTTATCTTACACAAAAAGGACACATTATGACCTTTACATTATACCATACGTTTTTTCTCTTTCAACCAAAAGCCTACATGATCGGTGAAGAAATTTCATCTAGTTTTCTTATAAAATTAAGGCTCAGCTGCACATCCTCTTCCTGCTCATTTTCCTTTACCACCCCTGCGCCTTCATAATATGAGCGTAGCTGATAGAGCGATGCTTTTGCCCATCCCGCAGGAGAAATTTCTTCCGGTTCAAACGGATATAGAAGAAAAAAATGGCGTTTTACCATTTCTTTCGCCTGCTCCAGTTGAACAGGGTCCTTATCGGCCAGCTCTTCCTCAAGAAAAGAAACCACTTGTTTAAAATAATCCTTCTCAAAGGCATCTACCAATTGCGCTGGAATAACCGTTCCCACAAAACAGAGTTTCTTCACCGTGACCATCTTTTCAATCCCATGCTCTTTTAACACATTGAGAACGAGCGTTTGCAGAAAAGGATGGGCATCCTCTTTCTCGAGCATTGCTTTTAGCTCATTATAATATGGATGAATATTTACATGGGCAAGCTCCATTAATTTCAACGTTTGTTCACGTAAGCTTTCTTCGCCAGTAAATAACATTTCCCACTTTGTTTCAGGAGAATCCATCATCTTTTGGCTCAATTCAAGCAGCCTACCGAAATAGTCTCGCTTGTTTTCTGGCAGCTGCTTTTCCTCCATGAGAGCTGACAGCGTGGAGAAAATAGTATTGTATTGTTTTTGCTGCATAAGAATGAGTACATAAATATCTAGTACATCATAATAGTCCCCAAGACCTTTATGAAGCATGTCACTGCATAATTCCAAGGCCCTTTCGTAACGGCCGCTTTCGTATAGCGCTAATAAAAGGGCTGTCTTTACGTCTCCTTCTTCAGCAAGCGGATATTTTAACGCTTCCGATAAAAAGGAGGCCGCCTCATCATAGTCTTTCTTCTCAAGTGCCGCTCGTCCTTTTTGAATAAGCGCTTGAGCTGTTCCTGGAAAAATAAATACATTTCCTTTTCTATCCCACTTTTTTTTCTTCATAGTCAGTCACCCGATTGTCTTTAGCTCTATGAAAACAGCAGCTGCTTTCATTCCTTTTTCTGTATTTCTGTAAGTGTAGCATGTCTGTTTCGAAAAAAAAAGCCAGGAGCGAAGGAGCAAAGTTCCATTCACCTTAAAATAAGAGACACACGCAAGAATAATAAAATAAATTCCAGAATAAAAACCTTCCAAGCAATTGCCTGGAAGGTTGGTTTACTTATGTATGGCGTCCCAGGAGAGATTCGAACTCCCGACCGACGGCTTAGAAGGCCGTTGCTCTATCCAGCTGAGCTACTGGGACAATTTCTAAAAAATTTTGAACTAGTTATGTAAGACATTTACTATAATAACAACCCATAAAAAAATTGTCAATGCGTTTTTGATAATTTTTTCTTTTATTGTATAGAAAAAACTTATTCTGCATGAAAAAGAGAAGTTCGGTCCAAAAAGTTAGCGAAGATCAAGCTTTCCGGACCGCTTCTTTCAAGAGTATAGAACCGGCCAATGAAAAAAGTCCATGGATAAACGCCTGATAACTGCTTTTATTGTATACAGAAAAGCCAGCAAAGTATACCTACCTACTTTTTAAAATGAAAATGTACAACTTAGCTCTGTCAATTCCCGATGGGTGTCATCGAAAAAGCGGATCACAGCCTGCTGCTTGTCCGTTTCTACAAGAGCATACGTTTTCTCACGCCGGCCGCGCGGCATCGCAATGCTCCCTGGATTTAAGAAGAGGGTGCCACCAATCTTTTCTGCTCCTAATATATGAGAGTGGCCGAAAAAGGTTAAATCTGCTCCATATTCCTGTGCCTTATAAGTTAATTTCATGAGGGACATCTTTACATCATAACGATGGCCATGAGTAATAAATATTCTCTTGCCCTTGACTCCCTCTACTACATCATATGGAAATTCTTCTTCGGCATCGCAATTGCCTCTCACAACAAGATAGCCTTCAATAGCAGGATCATCAGCGCTAAGCTCAGAATCTCCACAATGAATGAAGACATCCACTTCTTCTTCATAGCGCTGTTTTATCTCTGCCAAAATTTCGCTCCACCCGTGACTATCACTCACTACTAATGCCTTCATCCAGTTTCACCACCAATCAGTTCTGGAAGCATTCTTCCCAATTTCCTCATAGCCACTCCACGGTGGCTGACGCTGTTTTTCTCTTCCGGCTGCAATTCTGCCATTGTTCTCTCAAAGTCCTCCAGCCAAAAGATCGGATCATACCCAAAGCCATTTTCCCCTTTTTTCATCATTGTGATCTTGCCCTCACACGTTCCTGATACCGTTACCGTTTCTTTGCCTGGACGGGCAATCGCCAATACACAATGAAAACGGGCTGTTCGTTTTTCCATCGGCAGTCCTTGAAGCTCAGCAAGCACTTTTTGAATATTTGCTTCATCGTCCTTATCGGCACCCGCATAGCGTGCGGAGTATACGCCCGGACGGCCTTCAAGTGCGTCGATACTTAACCCCGAATCATCGGCAATAACAAGCTGTCCCGTCTCATTCGATATTGTTTTTGCTTTCAGGATGGCATTTTCCTCGAAAGTCTCACCTGTTTCTTCCACATCAGCTAACGCCGGATAGTCAATCAGCGTTTTTACTTCCATCCCGTAATCTGCAAATAAACTTGAAAACTCTTTTGCTTTTCCTTTGTTTTTGGTTGCTATAATTACTGTTTTCATTCCGCTGCTCCTTTTGCCTGACTGCCGATTTTCCCGGCAATTTCTCCTAAAGCGGCTGATTGAATAGTAAACAAGCTCGTTATTCCTGTTTGGGCAAGCTCCAAAAGCTGCTGTAGATCATTAATAGAAAACGTCGCTTCTTCTCCTGTTCCTTGTAATTCCACAAATTCATTGCTGCCAGTCATCACTATGTTCATGTCTACTTCCGCCTGGCTATCTTCTATATAATTTAAATCTAACACAGGTCCATGCTCTTGGACGATTCCCACGCTTGTCGCTGCAAGAAAGTCGGTAACCGGAAACGATGGCAATCCTTTTTCCTCATACAACTTATTTAAAGCGAGAGTCAAAGCGACAAAGGCTCCACTTATAGAAGCTGTCCGCGTACCGCCATCTGCTTGAATCACATCACAGTCAACCCAAACGGTCCGCTCGCCAATCACTTCTAAATTTACAATCGCTCTAAGGGCACGACCAATCAGGCGCTGAATTTCCATTGTTCTTCCCGATACTTTTCCTTTGGAGGATTCGCGAATGTTTCGTTGTCCAGTGGCCCTCGGCAACATAGAATACTCAGCGGAAATCCAGCCCTTTCCGCTTCCTCTCATGAATGGAGGCACACGCTCCTCAATGCTCGCTGTACAAATCACTTTTGTGTCACCAACCTGGATTAGCACTGATCCTTCTGGATGTTTCAAATAATTAGTCTCGATATGTACATCTCTCAATTCATGCGCTTGTCTTCCATCAAATCTCATCCTAATTCCCTCCGTTATTTCATTTGGTCCGCATCTTCCTATAGTAGCACTTTTCTTTCAGACATAAAAAAGAAATCATTCACCTAAGCCCTCTGACAGCAGACGGTTAGATAGATGATTATCAGAAAAGTCACTTGCATATACGGTCTGTTAAAGGGAAGGGAGCCTTTCACAAATCAACCGGATTTACCACATCCGGCCGTGTTACGGAGCTGCTCAGCGGCTTTCCTTGTTCAGTCGTAATATTAGAACTGCCGCCGACTTGAAGAGCCAGACTCTCAATTTGAGTTCCTTCCGTTAAAGACAAAGCGAGTGATTTTAATATATGCTCGGATACCATTTTGTTTTCAAAGCTCCCAAGAATGGCTTCATTGAAATTCAGGGTAACCCGCCCCTCTTTAATTACAGGCTTTTCTAGTAATTCAGCCTCCGGTAAGAACTCTGTTACAAGACCTGAATTGGCGCGCGGCCCCTTTGCCAGCTCCTTAACGATAGCGGTAATTTGATCTTCTTCCGCATTACTTACACGTTTGGTGACAGGCACGTAATAATAGCCTTCTCCTTCCTGAGCCATATAATATACAGTTACTGGTCTTGTATTGATAATGTCAACCACTCCTGATGTATCTATATTAATCCCAGCCTGCCGCGTCAGTCCCTCTTCATCAAGCGCCATCTTTCCAACTGGCATTTCTGAAAGCGATTGTCCGTTCACCTGTAGCTTGACCCTCTCCACTGAATCAAATTGTGTTAATGTCCAAGCAATGGATTGAACAATTCTTTCTTCATCTGCCTCGTCATATTCTTTAAATTCAGGTGAAAAGTCAACTGTTGCAGTTCCCTCTTTAATGTCTACGCTCTTCACTTGTGTACCGGCTGGCAAAACAGCCCGAAAACCATTGGGAATACTGTTAGATACAGGCCCCTCTGCTACCAGATACTCCAGCGCCTGCTTGGCCAAACTTTTTGTATTTGGAAGCGGCATCGTTTGGGAAACCACATAGCCATTCTTATCGATTAAGTATAACTCTGTCATGACCATATCTTTTTTCTGCGCGGCTTTCTGTCCCTCTTCACCGGACAAGCTGTCCGTATAAACAACGGATTGCGGAGGATCAATTTTTTCCTTTTTCTCTTCAGGCCATAATCCGCAGCCAGCTGTATAAACGGAAGAAATCAAAATGACTGCCACTGCTGCCGTTTTCTTTTTTCGCATAACTACCCCTCCTAAAACTGTTTGTACTAAATATACGGGTGTTTCGAAAACTTAGAACCGGCTTGGCCAAATCTTCTATTCTTACCAGCACAGACAACAAAAAAACCGCTTAGTTGCCTAAGCGGATCGCTTCGATGTGTAATTCCTTTTCCTGCAGCCAATCAGAAGCAATTTCGTAAAATAACTCCTTCGAGCCTGTTGTATAAAAAACATGTGGCAGTCGAGGAGTGTCCTTGGCCAACAGCTTTTTATAATCAAGAATAGCACTTACCTCACGAGCCGTTTCTTCCCCTGAACTAATAACCTGTACCCGGTCACCAAGAGACTTAGCTATAATCGGTTCGAGCAGAGGATAATGAGTGCATCCTAAAATCACCGTATCAATATTAGTATTTTTCAAAGGAGTCAGCGTCTCTGCCACAACCTTTTCAGCCATTGGTCCCTTGTATTCCCCACTTTCCACGAGAGGAACGAATTTTGGACAGGCGAGGGAAGTAACAATCGCCTTTTTATTTATCGAAGTAAGCATTTTTTCATAAGCACCGCTTCTTATCGTCCCTATCGTTCCGAGCACGCCAATCTGATCGTTTCTCGTCTGCTTAATAGCCGCTCTTGCTCCTGGGTGAATCACACCGATAACTGGAATGGACAAGGCTGTCCGAATTTCTTCGAGCACAACCGCCGTAGCCGTATTACACGCAATAACAAGCATCTTGATCTTCTTTTCTATTAAAAAACGGGTCATCTCCCAAGTGTATTCGCTAACTTCCTCTGCCGGCCTTGGACCATACGGGCAGCGGGCAGTATCTCCCGTATAATAAATCGTTTCATTTGGAAGCTGGCGCATGATCTCTTTAGCTACCGTCAGGCCGCCTACTCCCGAATCAATTACACCGATCGGTCTATTCACTTTTCTCGCCTCATTTTACTTTCATTTCCTGATGCATTTTCTCTAGGTTGCTTTTTAAAGACAAGATTTCATCTTCACTGAAATCTTGTAAAATCTGCTGGACATACAACTGGCGCTTCTTTATTACCTCTTCAATCATGCTCGCACCTTCTTTTAGCAGATGAATGCGGACAATCCGGCGATCATTCATATCTTTGACCCGTTCAACAAGCTTATTTCGCTCCATTCGGTCAATTAAGTCTGTCGTTGTACTAAAAGCCAAAAACATTTTTGTGGACAACTCTCCAATGGTCATATCTCCCTCTTCAAATAACCATTGCAAAGCAATAAACTGAGGAGGAGTAATCTTGTAATCACTTAATATTTCTCGGCCTTTTTGTTTAATAATCCCGTTTATGTATCGTAATTCTTTTTCAATATCCGCGACGAAGTCGAGCGACTGCTCAAAATCTGCTTCCATGTTTTGCACTCCTTACTCATCGTTCCCTTTTTCAAAACCACACCTAAAAACTCATTTACCTGTTTATTTTCGCTTTTTTCCTTGTAAAATGCAAGGTAAAGAAGGCATAAAAACGCAAGCTATAACAATTACCTCACTATACTTATTCTTCATTAAATGGAAATCACAGTATGAGGAGAGGGAGAATGATCCTTAAAAAAATAACTAGCTTTATAGCCACATGGTTTATTTTATGTGGAGCGACTTATGGTCTCCCTTTATTAAAGGACAGATTTTTTTCGATTATTCCTTTTTCATCGGAGGAATGGGTGTGATATTCATTAAGCTTTTCCGCTCATCCGATGGTTTTCCTAACGATAGCATAGATAGGCCCTTATAAAGCCGAACAGCATGAGGCAAAACTGGCAATCAACATCTTTTTGGTCCCCTAACTAGTTTTTATGCAGCCATTCTATCAATTGAATGCTGCTTTATTATCGATCATATTTTTAAAACAGCCGCTTTACGCAAAGGCAAAACAGATGGCGGTCCAGCGGACGCCATCTGTCTTCTTAAAGCTTTAATTCACCCATCCTGAGCAATTCAACGATTGCCTGCGCCCGTCCTTTCACCCCGAGCTTTTGAATGGAATTTGAAATATGGTTGCGGACCGTCTTTTCACTGATAAATAGTTCCTCAGCGATTTCTCTTGTAGTCCGATCCTGCACGAGCAATTCAAATACTTCTTTTTCTCTCTTTGTTAATAGCGGTTTACGATCAAAGCGATGCTCCCTCACTTGACATGTACCCTCCTCGCTTCCGCCAGCTTCTGATCACTTAATCAATGGAACGGCCGTTACGGTATCATATGTGAGGGAACAGAGAATTGACAGTGGAGTCACAAAATTCCCTGTTATTTTTATTTTTATCATTCTATCGGGTTACTGGCCGAGTAATTTTTCCTTTAACTCTGTTGTGAATGAAATCGCTTTGCCTGTCTTTGGAGAAATTTGCACAAGCGTTCCTCTGCCGACAAAGCACACTCTTCCGTCTTCTGTTGTCCCTTTGTAATGAATATCACAGGAAGAACGTCCAAAACTATCTACTTTGACACCGATGGATAACTTCTCGCCAAAAAATACCTGTTCTAAAAAATCACATTGTAAATCAGCGACAACCGGAATGCTTTCACTTTTTTGGCTAAGCCATTCATCCTTCAAGCCTTTAGCTGCTAAAAACTCAATGCGCGCTTCTTCGAAATAAACAAACGGCACTGTATTATTTAAATGACCAAACATATCAGTTTCGGAAAAGCGCACTTTGATTGGATGAAAAAAGCTGAATTCTTTTTGCCACTGTTCAAAATCTTCAATATAAGAAAACTTCTTCATCACTGTTCCCCCTTTGTTCTACAAAAAAACAGCCTCCAGCTGAAACAGCTGAAGGCTGGAGTCAATTAATCTACTTGATGATCGCTTCCGAAGAAGTTACGGAAAGATTGCACAGTAGCTGCTCTGTTCATTGCTGCAATGGATGTCGTTAAAGGAATTCCTTTTGGACATGCCTGCACACAGTTTTGAGAGTTTCCGCAATCTTGCAAGCCGCCATCACCCATTAATGCATTCAATCGTTCATCTCTATTCATTGCACCAGTTGGATGGGAATTGAATAAGCGAACAAGAGAAATGAATGCAGGACCGATAAAGTCAGATTTGCTGTTTACATTCGGACATGCTTCCAAACAAACACCGCAAGTCATACATTTAGATAGCTCATATGCCCACTGGCGTTTTCTTTCTGGCATACGCGGACCAGGTCCAAGTTCGTACGTGCCATCAATTGGAATCCAAGCTTTGATTCGTTTCATTGAATCAAACATGCGCTCCCGGTCAATCTGTAAATCACGAACAACCGGGAATGTGCTCATTGGCGCCAGGCGAACAGGCTGTTCCAGCTTATCGATCAAAGCTGTACAAGCTTGACGCGGCTTACCGTTAATAACCATTGAACAAGCACCACAGACTTCTTCAAGACAGTTCATATCCCAGGCAACCGGTGTTGTTTTCTCACCTTTAGCGTTAACCGGGTTACGCTGAATTTCCATGAGCGCTGAAATAACGTTCATATTCGGACGATATGGGAGAACGAATTCTTCTTCATACGGAGCCGAATTCAGTGCGTCTTGACGAGTAATAATAAAGCGAACTGTTTTATTTTCACTCATCTTTATTTCTCCTCCTTGTTTTTCGTATAGTCACGTTTGCGTGGAGGGATCAAGGAAACATCTACCTCTTCGTAATGGAAAGCAGGAGCTTGGTTCTCCCCTTTAAATGTTGCCATTGTTGTTTTCAGGAAGTCCTCATCATTACGATCCGGGAAGTCCGGCTTGTAGTGAGCTCCACGGCTCTCATCGCGGTTAAGAGCTCCGATTGTAATTACACGGGCAAGATGAAGCATGTTTTTCAACTGACGTGTAAAGGCCGCGCCCTGGTTGCTCCATTTCGCTGTATCGTTAATATTGATGTTTTTATATCGTTCCATCAACTCAACAATTTTATTGTCTGTTTCTTTAAGCTTATCATTGTAGCGGACAACTGTAACATTGGCTGTCATCCACTCACCGAGCTCTTTATGAAGCAAGTAGGCATTTTCCTTGCCGTCCAAGGACATGATATCATTCCATTTTGCTTCTTCTTGTTTCACATATCTATCAAAAACAGAGGAAGAAATGGCATCCGCTGATTTTTCTAATCCATGAATGTATTTTACCGCATTCGGACCGGCAACCATTCCGCCATAAATAGCAGACAGAAGGGAATTCGCACCTAGGCGGTTCGCACCATGCTGTGAGTAATCACACTCACCAGCTGCGAATAAACCAGGAATATTTGTTTGTTGCTCATAGTCCACCCATAGTCCACCCATTGAATAGTGAACAGCAGGGAAGATTTTCATTGGTACTTTACGTGGATCTTCACCCATAAACTTTTCATAAATTTCAATGATACCGCCAAGCTTAATATCAAGCTCATGCGGATCTTTATGAGAAAGATCAAGGTATACCATGTTCTCTCCGTTAATACCAAGTTTTTGATTTACGCACACATCAAAAATTTCACGTGTCGCAATGTCACGTGGTACGAGGTTTCCATATGCCGGATATTTTTCTTCTAAGAAGTACCATGGCTTACCGTCTTTATATGTCCAAATCCGTCCGCCTTCTCCGCGTGCTGATTCACTCATAAGACGAAGTTTGTCGTCTCCTGGAATAGCTGTTGGGTGAATTTGGATAAATTCGCCGTTTGCATAATTTACACCTTGCTGATAAACGATAGAAGCTGCAGACCCTGTATTAATAACAGAGTTCGTAGACTTACCAAAAATAATACCAGGCCCTCCGGTAGCCATGATAACGGCATCACCAGGGAATGATTGGATGTGCATATCCCGTAAATTCTGAGCAACGACCCCACGACAAATGTTTTCGTCATCAAGAATTACACCGAGGAATTCCCATCCTTCATATTTTGTAACTAGTCCTGCTACTTCAAAGCGTCGAACCTGCTCGTCCAATGCATATAAAAGCTGCTGGCCTGTTGTCGCTCCAGCAAATGCTGTCCGGTGATGCTGCGTACCGCCGAAACGACGGAAGTCAAGCAATCCTTCTGGAGTTCGGTTAAACATAACTCCCATACGGTCCATTAAATTGATGATGCCCGGCGCAGCCTCTGCCATTGCTTTTACAGGTGGCTGGTTCGCTAAAAAGTCGCCGCCATAAACTGTGTCATCAAAGTGAATATAAGGTGAATCGCCCTCACCTTTTGTGTTAACCGCACCATTAATGCCGCCTTGCGCGCATACAGAGTGGGAGCGTTTAACGGGAACTAGAGAAAACAAGTCAACCTGTGTTCCTGCTTCTGCTGCTTTAATTGTAGCCATTAAACCGGCCAATCCGCCGCCGACTACAACAATTTTTCCATTACTCATTGAGACTCACTCCTTTTTCTCCCAAATCCAAACTTAACTTAATTCAAGAACTTACTTATACGAACGCAAGAATTGCACTAACACCTACATAAGAAAGCGCAACAAAAATAACCATTGTGACATATGTCATAATGCGCTGTGAACGAGGAGAAACAGTAATTCCCCAGCTTACACTGAAAGACCACAGACCATTAGCAAAGTGGAATACAGTTGAGATGACACCAATTATGTAAAAACCAATCATTAATGGATTAGAAAATACATCCGCCATCATTTGGAAATCCACTTCAGCGCCAAGGGCCGCCTGAATTCTTGTTTCCCATACGTGCCACGCAATGAATACAAGCGTAATCACACCAGATACACGTTGCAAGAAGAACATAACGTTCCGGAAATAGCCGAATCTGCCAATGTTGTTTTTCGCTGTAAAAGCAATATACAATCCGTAAATAGCATGGAATAACAGTGGTAGGAAAATAACAAATGTTTCCAATAAATAACGGAATGGCAAACCTTCCATAACACCGGCAGCTTGGTTAAATGCCTCCTCGCCTTTTGTTGCAAAGTGGTTTACGACTAAGTGTTGCGTTAAGAACAACCCTACAGGTATGACACCAAGCAATGAGTGCAGCCTGCGATAAAAAAATTCTCGGTTGTCAGCCATGTTTTACCCCCCTTAATCTTGAAGCATCCGACAAATCCTCTCTTCTTTCGGCAAAGCTTCATATTGTAACTATTTTGTGACAAGACCATTTTACTCTCATCCATATGAAGCGTCAAGGACAGGTGTGCTCTTTTTATATTGTAAAAAAGCTACCAAAACTGAATGTTTCTTCAGTATTTTTGTTTTTCTTTAGAGATTTATTATATCACAATACTAAGCTAATAAATTCCTTTTTTCTCTTCCAACTGTTGTATATAATGGATAACAGAAAGTGGGGATAAAAATTGACAAATCAACTCGATCAACAAGAGACAAAAAGCCTCTCTGTGCCTATTTTCGGTTATGAATTAATCAGGGATGCTCTATTAGCAGATGTGCTCGGAAAAGAGGCTGGTCCAATTCTTTACTGGGCAGGTAAATCACTTGCTAGAAAGTTTCCTTGCCAAAACAGCGAAGACCTTTGCTCCTTTTTTGAAGAGGCTGGCTGGGGGACGCTTACCCTCTTAAAAGAAGCAAAACGGGAAAAAACTTTTGAACTGAGCGGCCCTTTCATTGAAAGGAGATTTTCTGTTCAATCCGAGCCCTCCTTCTCTCTTGAAAGCGGATTTTTAGCTGAACAGATCTCCTCCAACGAACAGGCTGAGGCGGAATCAGTCGTTGATATACAAAAACGGACGAAAAAAGTCACGCTCATTGTAAAATGGGAATAAGGTTTTAAGGCATCATAAAAAGGCTGTCCTACAATTGACCGTTTCTCTTCGTTTGGACAGCCTTACCTCTTTACTTTTCTTCGTTTTTCCTCTGCAACTGCTCAAGAAGATCCTCCGCGGTTCTCTCGGGAATACCGATAGCCCGCAGTTCCTCCTTCGTTGCTTCTTTGATTTTCTTCACGGAACCAAAATGTTTTAATAGCTGTTTTTTACGCTTCGGCCCTATTCCAGTAATGTCATCTAAAATGGACTGAAATGTTCCCTTTCCACGAAGCTGGCGGTGAAAGGTAATAGCAAAACGATGAACCTCATCCTGAATACGCTGTAATAAGTAAAATTCCTGACTATTGTGCAAAAGTGGTACAACGGAGAGCGGTGACCCATAAAGAAGCTGTGACGTCCGGTGTTTATCATCCTTTGCGAGGCCGGCAACCGGAATATCCAAATTTAATTCATTAAGCAAGACATCTTTTGCTGTTTCAATCTGCCCTTTTCCACCATCAATAATAATTAAATCTGGAAGCGGAAGCCCTTCCTTTAGCACCCGGCTATAGCGGCGGCGTATCACTTCACGCATCGAGGCATAATCATCCGGTCCATGAACGGTTTTAATTTTGAATTTGCGATATTCTTTTTTGGCCGGCTTGCCGTCAATGAACACAATCATGGCCGAGACTGGATCTGTTCCCTGGATATTTGAGTTGTCAAACGCCTCAATGCGGAGCGGTGTGTGAATATTCATTATCCTTCCCAGCTGTTCCACCGCTTTAATCGTCCGTTCCTCATCTCGTTCAATCAACGCAAACTTTTCTGCCAGAGCCGCTTGGGCGTTGCTTGCTGCTAGATGAACAAGCTCTTTTTTCTTTCCTCTTTGAGGCTTAATCATTTTCACTTCAATTAACTGCTCAGCGAGTGCCTCATCTACTTTTTCAGGCAGAAGAATTTCTTTCGGTTTAAAGTGATTTGGCTGATCATAAAATTGTCCGAGATAAGTTAAAAACTCTTCTTCTGGTTCATCGTAAATAGGAAATAAGGACACATCGCGCTCGATTAACTTTCCTTGGCGGATAAAGAACACCTGCACACACATCCAGCCTTTATCGACAGCGTAGCCAAATACGTCCCGGTCTGTAAAATCTGTCGTATTAATTTTCTGCTTCTCCATCGTGGCCTCAATGTGAGCAATTTGATCCCGGAACTCCTTTGCCCGTTCAAATTCCAGGTTTTCAGCTGCTTCATGCATTTTTGCAGTCAGCTGCTCTTTTACCTGCTGATGCCCTCCATTTAGAAAACGGACAATCTCATTCGTCATTTCTTTATACTGCTCATCTGTTATTTCATTCACACAAGGAGCAAGGCATTGGCCCATATGATAATACAGACACACTCTATCCGGTAAGTTGATACACTTTCTAAGCGGGTACAAGCGGTCAAGCAGCTTTTTTGTCTCATTAGCCGCATAAGCGTTGGGATAAGGACCAAAATATTTCGCTTTATCTTTTTTCACCTTTCTAGTGATAATAAGACGCGGGTGTTTCTCCGCTGTTAGTTTGATAAATGGGTAACTTTTATCATCCTTCAGCATGATATTGTATTTCGGATCGTGCTTTTTAATTAAATTTAGCTCAAGGATGAGGGCTTCGAGATTGGATGAAGTAATAATGTATTCAAAGTCCTCTATTTCACTAACGAGTCGCTGCGTTTTTGCATCATGCGAGCCGGAAAAATAGGAACGGACACGATTCTTTAACACTTTGGCTTTCCCTACATAAATAACGGTTCCTTGGCGATCTTTCATTAAATAGCAACCGGGTTTGTCCGGAAGCAGCGCCAGTTTATTTTTAATAGTTAGATTCATTCTCCCACCTCCCGGACGAGTTTTTGTTCAATCACTTTATTTGTACAAAAAACCGTCTTCTGTCCCAGACAGAAGACGGTTTTTTGTAATTAAATTAAGCATGTTTGTTTACTAATTCTGCTAATGCTTCTTTCGGTTGGAAACCGATCACTTTATCAACAGGCTGGCCGTCTTTAAACAAAATAAGTGTTGGAATGCTCATCACACCGTATTTTCCAGCTGTCTCTTGGTTTTCATCTACGTCAATTTTTACAATTTTTACTTTGTCGGCTAACTCTGCATCAAGTTCTTCCAATACAGGAGCAATCATTTTACATGGTCCGCACCATGGAGCCCAGAAGTCTGCCAGCACAAGGCCGCTAGCTGTTTCGTTATTAAAGTTTTGGTCAGTCGCTTTTACAATTGCCATCAAAAACCCTCCTAAAGTTACGTATACTATGGTCAGTATAGCACCGATTATAATTGGATGCTATTTTTTTGCTTTACATTTTATTTTCCCCTTTTGAAGTGCCTCTACTCCTGTTCTACCAGCTTGTATAAGAATATCTTACCGCAAATTGAAAGCCTATCATAAAAGAACAAACAAAGAGCTGATGCTTAAAGCATCAGCTCTTTGTTTAGCTAATCAAGAGGAAGCTACCTTTAACTTTTTAAATTCTTCTGTCAGCATCGGTACCACTTCGAATAAATCACCGACAATGCCATAATCGGCTACACCGAAAATACTAGCTTCTGGATCTTTGTTGATCGCAACAATAATTTTTGAATTGGACATACCGGCTAAATGCTGGATCGCTCCGGAAATTCCGCAGGCAATGTACAAGTCAGGCGTAACAACCTTCCCTGTCTGTCCAATTTGCAGTGAATAGTCGCAATAGTCCGCATCGCATGCGCCGCGGGAAGCACCGACCGCTCCGCCGAGCACATCAGCCAGCTCCTGCAGCGGCTTAAAGCCTTCTTCACTTTTGACACCGCGTCCGCCAGCAACAATTACTTTTGCTTCTGATAAATCAACGCCTTCTGACGTTTTGCGAACGACCTCCTGAATAACGGTGCGAATGTCTGTAATGTCTACAGTGACAGGGTAGACATCTCCTGAACGGGATTCATCCTTCTCAAGGGGCGAAATATTGTTTGGACGTACAGAAGCTAGCACAAGCCCTTCGCTCACTTTTTTTGTCTCAAAGGCTTTCCCTGAATAAATCGGACGGGTAAAAATAACCTCTCCGCTCTCTTCTTCAACTGCCGTTGCATCAGAAATTAACCCTGCCTGGAGTCTTGATGCAATTTTCGGCGATAAATCCTTCCCAAGTGCCGTATGGCCAAAGATAATAGCCTCTGGATTTTCCCGGTCCACAACCGCAAGCAATGCCTGCGAATAACCGTCCGATGTGTATTGTGCTAACTTTTCGTTTTCTACGGTGGCCACACGGTCTGCTCCATATTGAATAAGCTGCTCCGCAAGACTGCTAACCGATTCCCCTATCAGCACCCCGACAACTTCGCCACCCTGTGCAACTTTTTTACCTGCTGCAATCGCCTCAAACGAAACGTTTCTTAGTGCCCCATCACGTACTTCTCCCAATACCAATACTTTTTTTGACATGTTGATCCCCTCCTGTCCAGTTTATCCTTTAAATGACCTTTGCTTCGTTATGCAGTAAACTTACAAGCTCTTGCACCTGATCGTTTAATTCCCCTTCCAAAATGCGACCAGCTTCTTTTTTCGGCGGCAAAAAGACGTCAATGGTTTCCGTTTTTGCTTCTACATCGTCCTCATCAAGACCCAAATCGTCCAGCTCCAGCTCCTCAAGTGGCTTCTTTTTCGCTTTCATGATCCCTGGCAGTGAAGGATATCGCGGATCATTCAACCCTTGCTGCGCCGTTACAAGCAATGGCAGTGTTGTTTGAATTTTCTCGGAATCTCCTTCTACATCACGAACGATGTGAACGCTTTCACCTTCGATTTTAATATCCGTAATTGTGGTCACATAAGGAATGCCAAGCAGATCAGCTACTCGCGGGCCCACCTGCCCACTGCCACCATCGATCGCCACATTTCCTGCGATAATCAAGTCTGCTTCCTTGTCTTTCAAAAACTCAGCTAGGATCTTTGCTGTTGTATATTGATCGCCGCTTTCGACATCATCTTCCGTATTGATCAATACGGCTTTGTCAGCTCCCATTGCCAATGCGGTCCGTAGCTGTTTTTCTGCTTCCTCGCTGCCGACGGAAACAACCGTCACCTCACCGCCTTTGTCATCGCGAATTTGAATCGCTTCCTCAACGGCGTACTCATCATACGGATTGATGATGAACTCTGCTCCGTCCTCTTGAATTTGGCCATTTACCACACTGATTTTCTCTTCGGTATCAAAAGTTCTTTTTAGAAGTACATAAATATTCATAATTTCCCCTCCCGCTTTATTCTTTTCTGTTCATTTGAAAAATTGAAAATATTTTTTCGAAAAAATGAATTACCCCTTAAACTCCGGCTGTCTTTTCTCAATAAAAGCGCTAATTCCTTCCTTGGCATCTTGAGACTCGAATACTTCACCGAACAGCTCTGCTTCTCTCTCTGCCCCTTTGTAATACTCGGCATGCTTTGAAAAATTAAGCAATTCAATCGTTGCTTTCATGCTAATTGGACTTTTAAGAGCAATTTTAGCGGCCATTTCGCGCGCCTTGGAGAGCAATTCTTCCTCCGGATAAGCGTGATTGGCCAGCCCTAATTGAGCGGCCTCTATGCCGGTAATTGGCTCACTCGTCAGCAGTAATTCTGCCGCTTTTGCAGTTCCGACATATCGCGGAAGACGCTGTGATCCCGCAAATCCAGGAACGAGTCCAAGGGAAAGCTCTGGCAAGCCAAGTCTGGCCTGTTCTGAAACAAGACGGATATGACAGCTCATCGCCAATTCCAGACCGCCGCCAAGCGCTGCGCCATGAATAGCGGCGATAACCGGTTTTGAAAAATTCTCAATCCGTTCAAATACTCGCTGCCCACGAGCAGCAAGCTCAGTGAATTCTTTGCCGTTGCTTACTGTTGTAAATTCCTTAATGTCTGCACCGGCTGAAAAGAATCTTCCTTCTCCGCTGATAAGAACGACACGGACTTCATGATCTTGTTCGATCTCGCTGAACGCTTGCTCAATGTCAGCGATCAACGCACTCGAGAGAGCATTAGCCGGCGGTCTTTGAATAAGAATTTCTGCCGTCCGGCCCTCTCTTTTCCATGATATGTACTCCATTTTCTTACCTCCCCTTGTGCCTGACAATAGATCAGTGAATAGAAAAACCATTTAGCAGCATATCCCCTACTTCAGGAGCAAGCGCTGGAAGAGAATACTTTTGATCATTCATCACCCAGGTTGTAACCGTTTCGTCAATCGTTCCAAAAATCATTTGTCTTGCAAGCTGAACGTTCAGTGACGGCCTGAATTCATCTTTCTCGATGCCTTCCTTTAATATTTCATCAATCAGCAACAAATAGCCTTTCAGCACGGCATTAATTTTCAGGCGAAGTTCTTTATTTGATTGTCTAAGCTCCAGCTGGGTGACTACAGCTAAATGCCTGTCTTCTGACAACATGGTAAAGTGATGGTCCACCAATAATAATAACTTCTCCGCGGCTGTGTTTTTTCCTGCTAAAGCTTCTTGAATTTTCTTCACAAAACTTCCCATTTTTTCTTGAAACAATGAAATTAATATGTCTTCTTTATTTTTAAAATACAGATAGATTGTGCCGTCTGCGACTCCAGCTTGCTTGGCTATTTTTGCAACCTGAGCCTGGTGGTAGCCGTTTTCTGCAATCGCTATAACAGCAGCATCTATAATTTGGTGGTATTTTGGTTTGTTCCTTTTCACAGGCTGCCCCCTCCCAATCTTTCAGCATCAATAAAATGAATGACTATTCATTCATGTTTTTATCTTACCGTTTTAAGAAAGAAGAGTCAAGAGGGGACAAGCAGTTTTCTTTTGGCTCTACTTAGCTTGTTTTCTCTTGTTTCCTTTTTTCTTCATCCACTAATGTGCGTCTCAAAATTTTACCGACGGCTGTCTTCGGCAGCTCCTTTCGGAATTCATAGATTCTTGGTACTTTGTAAGCGGCCAGATGGGCGCGCGCAAATATATTTAATTCCTCTTCTGTCGTTGAATAGCCGTCTTTTAAGACGATATAGGCCTTCACCGTTTCACCGCGATATGAATCTGGCACGCCTGCCACTACGACCTCCTGTATCGCCTCATGCTCATATAACACCTCCTCGATTTCTCGAGGGTAAATATTGTAGCCGCCTGCAAGGATCATATCCTTCTTTCTATCAACAACAAAGAAATAACCATCTTCATTCATATAGCCGACATCCCCGGTTAATAGCCAGCCGTTCTTGAAAGCCATTTCCGTTTCTTCCGGCCGGTTCCAATACCCTTTCATCACTTGCGGGCCCTTAATTACAATTTCTCCAACTTCTCCTGGCGGCAGGACCTCTCCAGTCTCCATCGATAAAATAGCTGCCTCTGTATCCGGCCAGGGAACACCGATGCTGCCTTTTACCCGCTCGCTATCCCATAGAAAGTTTGAATGAGTGACCGGGGAAGTTTCAGATAGCCCATACCCTTCCACAAGCTTTCCTCCAGTAACTCTCTCGAACTTTTGCTGCACTTCTGCAGGCAGCGGTGCTGAGCCACTAAGACATGAGCCAATGGAAGATAAGTTGTATTTCTTCAAATCAGGATCATTTAACAGGGCAATATAAATCGTGGGGGCACCCGGAAATAGTGTAGGGCGTTGCTTTTCAATAGTCTTTAGTGTCGTCTTTACATCAAATTTAGGCAAAAGCACCATTTTATAAGCTTGCATAATTGACAATATCATAACTGTGGTCATACCGTATACATGAAAGAATGGCAAGATCCCTAAAATTACTTCTTCTCCTTTTTTACACTTATACATCCATGAAGCACACATTGATGTATTGGCGATAAGGTTTTTATGAGTAAGCATAACACCTTTCGGAAACCCCGTTGTTCCTCCAGTATATTGGATCAGGGCAAGATCCTCATTAAAACGGAAAGGAACGGTTAGCTCTTCGGCTGACTCCCTTTCCATGATGCGTGTAAACTCATGATTTGTCCCCCGCTCTTCCACATACACTCTCAACCCCGTTTGTTTTGTCTGTATAAAAGGATAAATAATATTTTTTGGAAAGGGGAGATAGTCCTTGATAGCGGTTACAATAATATGCTGCAAGTTTGTATGTTTCATTACCTGCCGTACACGAGGATATAAAATGTCCAAGGTGATAACTACGATGGAGCCTGAGTCCTTCATTTGATATTCGATTTCTCTTTCCGTATACAGAGGATTTGTCTGAACGACGATTCCCCCGGCATACAAGACGCCGAAATAACTGATCACTGCCTGCGGACTATTAGGAAGCATAATCGCCACCCGTTCTCCTTTTTTAACACCGAGTTTTTTTAAATAGCGCCCCATTTTCAAAGAAGATTCATATACTTCCTTAAATGTTAACTCTTTTCCCATAAAATGAATAGCTATTTTGTTGGGGTGCTCTTTTGCTGCTTTTGTTAAATACGATTGAACAGGCTGTTCTTCATAGGTAAGTGAAGCGGGTATCTCTTCCGGATAATTCGCAAGCCAAGGCCGAATACTCATTTCCATCCCTCCCCGTTCATTTTGAATATTAAAAATATTCCTTTCAATTATAAACCATCTAAGAAGGCTTTGCCATATGGAAAAGGCAAAGCCCAGTGACAAACCGTTTCACTTTTACAAACAAAAAGCTGGAGACCCTTCGTTTTATTTATTATTAGTCCTCATCCGGACGTCCTCCGATGATAATATCCGGATCATCATTTTACCGTTTCTTGAGGTTGCCCTGATTAGGATGGGGTAGTTATATTCGTTTTTAAATGCAAAATCCGGCCCCCACCAGCTAACTGTAGCATCTTTTCCCGGCGGGACATACGGGACTCTTCTACTATGTGAATAACGCTCGACAATTTGAATCCCCTTTACATTTACCGCATTAAACAATGTGGAAGAAACCTGGCATATCCCTCCCCCAATATCTTCTGCAAGCTCTCCCTTAACAATGACTGGCGCGCGCTTATATCCTTTCGCTTCTGTGCGTTCGCCAACCACTTTATTAAAGGAAAACGTCTCTCCTGGAAACAGCACATAGTTATTAACCGCCTTTGTTGCAAGAAAAATATTGTAAGAACGTTCCTTGTTGCTTTCCGCAAAATAAGTAGTGAAGCGGCCAATTTCCCTCGTGCTAATTTCTGCCAACAGCTCGCTGTCAACTTTTGGATAAACTCCTTTCTTCGGAATGGCTATTGCGGTTGATTGGCCCCCATAAAAAAAGGTGTAAAATTGCTTGATGAATTCCTCTCGGTCAAGAGCTGTTCCTGACTGTGCAGGAACAATTTCTCCTCCTTCATTCAAGGTAGCGTTGACCGGTTCCTTATACACTTTTTTGTCTAAACGATTCATGAATACTTGCAGCTTGTTTAAGTCCATAAATGAGGTTTCTGTTGGAAAAAGAAGAAAATGATTACGCGTAACGGTCTCATTTATATTTTCATCTGTAACGGTAAAACTCTGTGCTTGAGGCACAAGCGGAGATACCGCCAAAAATAAAAGAAGCATAAAAGCAATTTTTTTATCATGACATGACCTCCTCTGCTTAGTATTAGTGGCAGAGAAAATTTCATGTATGGTAAAGATATTTCAAACAGTTAGTTAAGGAACTTTCATGAGTTAGAAAAGAGCCGATATCGGCTTGTAAAGCGCAACAATGTCTTTCTTCTTTTTAGGCGTTATTTTACCTCCTCCTATCAAGGCCTATCATCTAGGGTCAATTGGTATATTTGGCGGGGGCGCCCTTTATTGACTGGCTGCTCCTCTCCAATGATTCGGGCGTAGTTATGTTGCTCAAGCTTGCTTAAAATTCTGCGCGCACTTCGCGATGTGATCCCAAAACCATCGGCTAAATCGCCGGCAGTGATCGTTTTATTTCCGCAGCTTTCATTAAATGAAATTAACTTGTTGATCGTTCCAATACTTAATCCGGCTTGTTTGGCAATCAAAAGCCGGCTAGGGTCCTTGCTACGCACTGTATATTCCAGTTGGAAAGGTTCTCCAACTGGACCGTGCACTTTCCCATCTGATTCAACAACAAAACAGTTGCTATTGCCGGTGGATTTAGCTTTAGAAAAAGCCTCGTTCGCTTTTAGTTCTGCTTCGTTTGCTGTATGTCCAAATCCAATCCCAAAGAAAACAGGGATGTTTAACTTGTTGCGCACAGGTTGCAGCATAGGAAATTTTCGAAAAGATTGGGTATGCTGCTCGATCTCCCCTCTCGTCGTAATAAGCCGGATGTCACCCTGTTCTGACCAGTCACTTAAAGCTTGGATATCTTCTCCGTATTGAGTAATAATCTGTTGTAACATTTCTTCTCTTTGCTTACTAGTGTGTTTAGCTACACTCTCCTTCGATTGGTCGGCCTTGCGATTAAAACCGACAATCATGATGGCAATTTGGCTTTCCGTTTGGTAGAGGCTTTTCCCTTCAAGCAATACTTGCTGTAACGTATGTCGAATAGCTGATTTTGCTGGTGTAACTCGAAAAACAGGGATCTTCATTTTTTTTAGCTTTTCATAAACAAGATAATAACTCGTCATAGCCGACACAATTTTCCCTTGCTTCCATAATTCATAATGAAAATGAAAAAGTTTGTCCAGATCCTGATAAAGCTTGCATTTCTTTTTATACATTTTTTCGACGTTGATCTCTAACTCTTCTAAGCACTCCTGCGCACCTGTTTCAGGAAGGTAATCAATGCTGAAATATAATTTATCCGCACTCACCCCTGTTTGCTTAAAAGCCATAAAAAGCCCCCGGTAAAAAGAAGCTTCAGTATACGGAATAAAAATCATTGGCTTATTCAACTCCATAGCGAAGTGATTTAAATAATCACGCGCCAATAAATAAGGGACAGGGGCCGCAAATAATAAAATATCTGCCTCCTCATGATACTTTTCCACCAGCTCTACTACCTGATCTGGATGAGTATAAACGGCTTGAAGCAAATCGAGATCTTCAAACTGTTTTCCAACCATCATTACTAGTTCCACCAGGTCAGGTGCCCCGAATACAGCTACTTTAATCTTCAAATATGTATCCCCCCTCTCTCTTGTTTCTGAATATTATAAATATTTTATCATGAATTGATTTTTATGTATTAGACTCCGTAATAATGAGTGTTTATTTGCACTCCAGCCGCGTCGCTTTCAACACAATCCTCTCTCTCCGTCATTCTGTAGAATATTGAATGATGCCCTTGACTCCACACCATGCATGACGGAGTGCCTTCGCAACTCCCATGCAAATATCAATACGGATATTTATAGATCCCTGTACGAAAAAGTAATAAAAAGCTGGTGTTCCCTATCCGAGAACACCAGCTCCTGTCAAATATTATACAGGAATGACTGAAGATGAACTTTTTAACCATTCCTTTATTTAGCTGCAACAGGCGGTGTGCCTTTAAATTCCTCCTTGGATTTAGCATCTGAACCATTTGATTTCCGTGCCACAGGCTCTTTTCCTGCTGATTGTTTTTTCGTAACCATACTTACTATATAAGTCACAATAAAGTTCAAGACAAGTGCAATCAATCCTATATTTATGTTAAACAGATTGATTTCAATCAAGTGCATACTTAAGGCAAATACGTTACCGGTAATTAAGCCAGCAGCTATTCCCAATGGTTTGATGGTACGGGAGAAAAAGATAGCCAATAACCCCGGCAAAAATTGTCCATATCCATAGTATGCTGTATTGATTAAATTTAACATTAAGCTTGGTGCGAGCAAGGTTAGTGCCATTGAGCTTAAAAGATAAAGAACAACGATCGTTTGCACCCATTTTCTTTGAGAATTTTCCGGAACGGCTGGCATTAAATTTCTCGAGACGAGTCCACCGACAGTTAAACTTGTAATCGCCAGCACCAAAATTCCAGAAAGAGCGGCCCCTGCGGCTACAAGTCCAACCGCCCATTCGGGAAGAATAGACATTACAGTAGCCATAAATGCTTGGTTAGGATTTTGCAAATTTGGAATATGGACTAAAGCAAAGTAAGAAGAGAGAATTAAGAAAGGATACATCAGCATATAAAGCGGCATAAATCTTTGTGTTTTTTTGATTGTTCCCTCCGATTTGCCAGTAAAAATGACGGATGCAATAAGCGGCATGCAATATAAAGCTAATGCTTGAAAGAAAATGGTTGTCAAACTGAAAACTAAACTTTCAGGCTGGTCTATAGTCACTGAGGCCCCTTGTTCTTTTGCCATGGAAAATAGGTTAGAAATGCCGTTCGCTTCCCTAATAACAGCTATCCCCGCAATAATAATAGCTAGGAACATTAAAATGTCCTTTAAAATAGAAATCATTGCTGGAGCCTTCACACCTGACACTGAAATATAAAGAAAAGCTATACATCCAGCAATGATGACCGCTGCTGCAGGTGACAAATTAAAGCCCAAGGAGCTAAGGGCAACAATGAGCCCCTCGAATTGCAGCTGTCCCCAAGGAATCAAAAAAAGCAACGCAGATAACGTCACTACCAACTCTAAACTGCGGTTGGAATAGTGACCTTTAAATAAATCGGGAATCGTCATTGCCCCATACTTCTTGCCTGTTCTCCAAAGCAACGGAGCGAAAAAATAGCCAATAGGGTACGCTAATAGAATGTAGCCTAAAAACCATAGTCCATAGCTTGGGCCTTTTGCATAAATACCTCCCGGAAAGCCAATCATCGTCCCTATGCTATATATTTCCCCCACCGCCAGAAAGAAAAGTAAAATCCCGCTGAATGACCGGCCTCCAACCAGGTACTCTTCCACATCCATTTTCTTCTTTTTCCCACGGCTATTTAGTGCGATGCCCAATGACAAAAGTAAAATGAATCCGAAAACGAAAACTGTCATCATTCACTACCCCTTTTTTGTCAATTTTTTTCATCCTCGTATTGATGCCGGTCAAAGAAGTGCCAAGAGAGGCAAAGACAAAGAGTAGTCAACGGAAACCAGAGAAATATCCAAAAATAAAGAATAGGGAACCCTAGAACGCTCACATCCGCTGTAGCAATAAACGGAACAACTCCCAAAATCGCCAGGAACGGTATGCCGATACCGATGAACAAACTTCCTATTTGACGTGATGCCAACGCCATCTCCACCTTTCCGCTGATTCAGCAAAAACTTGTTTACCTACTTAAGAAAACAAATAAATTTAGCCTTCTGCAGGACTTCAGGTTCCCATAAATGGGTAACTACAATACACACATTTTATTCTCGTAGACTACACCGCCGTCGATCAACGTGGCCATGATTTCAATATCTTTAATTTCTTGCGGCTGAACTTTTGTAGGATCTTCTGCCAGAAGGGTAAAGTCCGCTCTTTTTCCTAATTCAATGCTGCCGGAATGTTGTTCATCAAAATTAAGCACAGCTCCCCACATCGTCATCGACTTTAAAGCATTTTCCACATCACATGTTTGATCTGCTCCTAATACTTTGCCCTCCTTCGTTAAACGGTTGACTGCCGCCCAAACGGAAAACAGCGGAGAGATAGGAGTCACCGGACAGTCTGAATGCAGCGTAAACAGTAGATCACGATCCAGCGCATCTTTTATTGGATTTATTCTGGCCGCTCTTTCCGGTCCGAGAAACATTTTTTCATGACGGTCTCCCCAGTAATAAACATGATTAATGAAAAATGAGCCGGCTACACCTAATTTCTTCATTCGGTCCAGATCGGCCGTTGTCGCTGTTTGCACGTGCTCGATGCGATGGCGATGGTCTCTGCGGGGATGATTAGTTAAAGCAAACTCAAAAGCATCTAAATTAGATGCGATCGCCCGGTCGCCATTGCCATGTATTGTCACTCGATAACCGCGTTTGTGCAGATCCAGCACTTCTAAATTAAAATCCCTCTGCTCATGGATCAAGTCACCATATAACTCAGAATTGCTATAATAAGGCTCTCGCAACGCTGCCGTCAGCCCTTGAATAGATCCATCTTGAAACAATTTAGCACTGTCCAGACGAGCTCTTCCTTTAGACCGAAGACGGATATCCTCATCCAGTTCTTTGGCGGATACCCCTCCAAATGCATTATTCTCTCTCAGAAGATGGTGCATAATCATTAATTGCATACGCATTGGATTTTGCCCCCCGGCTACTGCCTGGATATGGGCTTCAAGTTCCTCTATTCCTATGTTCAGTCCAACACCGGCATCTGTATTTGTCGTGATTCCCTGAGCTAGATAATCTGTGGATGCTTCTCCTAATAAGGAAACTAACTCCTCTACGGAAGGAACAGGGATTTTTGACTCAATCAGACTCATAGCTGGAAGCTCGTACAATACACCATTTAATTTTCCTGCTCCATCTCTTCCAAAGTGGCCTCCTGGCGGATCGGTTATTTGCTCATCTATTCCAGCGAGCCTTAGCGCAGCAGAATTGACAACAGCAAAATGGGCAGAGATGTGCCTAATTAAAACAGGATGATGAGGAACAACAGCGTCCAATTCCTCACGGGTCGGGTGACGCTTCTCTTTCAGGAGAGTATCATCGTATCCATAGCCCAAGACCCATTGGTTCCTTTTAGTTTTCTGCGCTAATTGCAAAAGCTGACCTTGGATATCACTAATGCTTTTATTGAGCGGACTGCTGCAATTCGCTTGCTGGCGAAATTGGGCATACATTAGCAAGTGATTATGCGTATCAATAAAACCTGGAAGCAGCGTGCCGCCCTTTAAATTGATGACTTGCGTATGTCTTGTCAATTCAACATCGCTCTTTGGCGGTTCAGCTTCCGGCCAAATCCCGCTAATACGGCCGTTCGTTACAGACACAGAGCCCCCGCGTCGTCCTTCCTTATCTAAAGTAATCACATTAGCATTTGTCAATAAAACATCCGGTTTAATCATCATAAACCACCTTCTTTTGTTTCATTTGCTCATCCCTCTCCTTTTTTATTCAAATCAAGGTATGACTCATCTTGTATGCGTTTGCAAAAAGAAAAAATATTCTGATTTTTCTTTTAAACAATGGTAATAAAAATAATAATTTCTTACAATAACCATAAGTGGACCTTTATTAGAACTTGAGAAAGAAAAGCTTGGAAATATGTAATTTCGGCTTTTTGATTCAGCGATCTCATTAAATATTGTTTAAAAGCTTATATTTGTATATGATTCACAAGTAGGAAAGAAAAACATTGTGTACGGGGGGAGACTTGTGAAACTTTTTAGAAGAATAATAAAGAGCAAGATTAGTCTAGTTCTTGTCTTATTAGTAATTTTTGTGTATGTCAACAACAGCTCACTGTTCGTAACAGAAAGGGAAGGCAAGCCGTTGCTGATCGCACATCGGGGAGTGGCACAAACCTTCGATCTTGCAGGCGTGGAAAATGATACATGTACAGCGGAAAGAATTCACCCGCCTGAACATGAGTTTCTCGAAAACACTATTCCTTCAATGAAAGCAGCTTTTCAAGCAGGAGCAGACATTGTCGAATTGGATGTACATATAACGAAAGATAATCAGTTTGCTGTTTTTCATGATTGGACACTAGATTGCCGAACAAACGGTACCGGCGTAACCCGTGACTACACGATGGCTGAATTGAAAAAATTAGACATCGGCTACGGTTACACAGCGGATGGCGGAAAAACTTACCCTTTTAGAGGAAAAGGTGTCAACCTTATGCCTTCCCTTACTGAAGTGATGAATCAATTTCCCAACAAGCCATTTCTCATTCATATAAAGAGTAATGACCCTAAGGAAGGGGCTCTGCTTGCCAAATATTTGTCCGATTTTTCTAAAGAGCGTTTAAAACAGCTGACTGTGTATGGCGGCGATGAACCGATAGCAGAATTGCAGAAACAAATGCCGGAATTGAGAGTGATGTCAAAACAAACAATGAAGGCCTGTCTCATTCCTTATATTGCTTCTGGGTGGAGTGGTTATGTCTCTAAAGACTGTCAGAATACTGAAATTCATGTTCCAGAGAAGATTGCCCCCTTCCTTTGGGGATGGCCGGATAAATTCCTTAACAGAATGGACAAGGCCAACGTCCGTACAATTATTGTCGGCGGCAACGGCAGCGATTTCTCCTCGGGCTTTGATTCTGAAGAAGATTTAAAGAGACTTCCGCAGAATTACACAGGCGGCATTTGGACGAACACCATAGAGAAAGTTGGAAAGATTTATAGTAAACAATAAGAGGGGTGTAACTATGAAGAAGGTTATTCTTGCTTATAATCGCGTATCTCCTGAAGTAATTACACAACTGAAAGAAGACTATGAAGTCATATACTTTGAAAAAAACGAATACCTGGATGATCCTTTTTTTGTCCAAACGCTGAAGAAAGCTTCTGGCGTGATTGGGCTTGATCTAAAAGTGACAAAGGAGCTGCTTGATCTAGCTCCTGAATTAAAAATTATTTCTAACGTTTCTGTTGGCTATGACAACCTGCCAGTAGACGAGCTATCACAGCGCGGCATTATGGCAACGAATACGCCGGATGTGCTGACTGATACAACAGCAGATGCAATCTTTGGGCTTCTCCTTGCGGCAGCCCGCCGAATCGCTGAACTGGATCATTATGTAAAAAGCGAACAGTGGAACGAACTTTTGCCTCCTCACCTTTTCGGAATAGATGTTCACCATAAAAAGCTCGGCATTATCGGGATGGGCCGGATTGGACAGGCAATTGCCAAACGGGGTCACTTTGGATTCGATATGGAGATTCTCTATCATAACCGTTCAAGAAAGCTTGAGGCAGAAAATTGGTTAAACGCTTCCTATGTTTCGATGGATGAGCTGCTTGCAGAGTCCGATTTTGTCTGTTTAATGGTGCCAGCCTCTCCTGAAACCAAACAGCTCATTAGCCATGAGGAATTTAAAAAGATGAAACAAACGGCTATCTTTATTAACGGCTCACGAGGACAAAACGTAGATGAAGACGCCCTTTATCATGCGCTTGAAAACGGAACAATTTGGGCGGCAGGCACCGATGTATTTACAGAAGAGCCTCTTCCTGCCGGCCATAAACTTTTAACATGCAAGAACCTAGTTACATTGCCGCATATTGGCTCATCTACAGCTGAAACCGAACATAAGATGTCTGTAGTAGCCGCTAACAATCTTCAAGCAGGTTTGAGCGGAAAGCTTCCTCCAAATTTGATAAATAAAGAGGTAAAGCTCAACCGATAAACAGATCCCTGTTTTTTCAATTGAATGGGTTTGCATAACAAGAAATGTTTAAAGCTGACCAATAAATAGTCGCATTTCGCCCTTTTCAACATATTTTGTTATTGATAGCTAATAGGAAAGGGGCAGATGTATGATGTCATTTAAGAAAAGCAACCTTCCAGGATTATTCGATGGTTCACTTCATCATTTGGTAAAGTCTATTGACTCTTTTTTCGGTGAATCATTTAAATATCTAGACACGTTTATCCATCATAATATGTTGTTCTCTGTTGACTCGTATGAAACAGATTCCGATATCATTATCGAGGCGGACCTGCCAGGGTATGAACGGGCGCAGATTCAAGTCGAAATACTCGGAGACCGGTTACGCATTTCAGCGGAAAGTTCAGGGACGATCGAAGAACATGATGATAAAAAGGCCTACTTTCATAAAAAACAAACCTTGCAAAGAATGGAGAAATTCATCACACTGCCTTTTCTTATTTCAGAAAAAGAGACTAGAGCCACTTATAAAAATGGCCTGTTAAGAATTATCACTCCAAAACAATATCATTGCAAACGACTTCTTAATATTGAATAAACTCCTTGATGTTCAAGGAGTTTTGTATTTTTATAGCAGAAATCAAAGGGGTTGGAGTTGCTATTTTTCCTACCAGACGGTAAGAAAAAATTCCATATCTCCTGAATAAAATAAAGGATGAATCACTTTTACACTGGGGTGGATAGATAAATGTGCGACTTTTCCCATGATGAATTAGTTAAGCTGGCGTGGACACTATATGAAAAAGCGGTGAATCAGGCAGCACTTGCCCCGTTTATGCACCCACGTGTCCTCCATCCGTTCAGCGCACAGAACTTACTGGCCTACCTCGCCTATAAAAACAATATACATTCTAAATTTGCAACCACTCTTCGTAATAGAGGGCTCTGTTTGAGCTCAGAGCAGTATGTCATCCAAAGCCTACGTACCCTTTGTTCCCATTTAGACAGCTTTCCTCCCCCGTCTCCTCCTTCCCAAGAGGTGCATGCGCTATCAAGAGAGCGCAGTGAAGACGTATTCGGAAAAAGACGCTACCCAAATTTGCCTCATGTGATGGTCACGTTAGACAGCCAAATGGCCTCTCCCTCCGCTATCAAGCGGTTTTTGCTGAATGGGATGTCCATTGCCCGAATTAACTGTGCTTACGGCGAGGCATCAGCATGGAAAAAGGTGATCGATGCGATTCGTTGCGCGGAAGATCAATTAAGAAGGAAAGGAGAATATGAGGAGAAGAAGTGCCAAATTTATATGGATCTTTCAGGCCCGAAAATTAGAATTGGCCCGCTACAAAAAACAACCTATCCTTTAAAATTAGGAATAAAAAAAGATCGATTCGGCCGTCCTCTTGAAAAGAAAAAAGGCCTTATAAGCTGGCAGCCAACGACGACAAAACGATTATATGACGAGGAATATGATTTTATTCTTCACACCTGTCCTTGTGAACAATTCCGGCATTTCAGCGAAGGAGATTTTCTCTACTTTATTGATCTCCGGAACAAAAGGAGAAAATTCTTAATTACTGAGATCTCCCCAGCGGTTTAGTTGTAAGTCTTGAAGAAACTGCTTATATTTATGAGAATACAAAACTTAGCAGCACGGACGGCCAAATAGAATTACTCGTAACTAACTTGGAGAAATCACCGATTCAAATTAAAGTCAAAAAGGGGGACTTTTTAAAAATTTATTTAAATAGCGAAATGGAGGGCTTTCCTGTCGCCGGTCCAATAGCTGCCTGCCTTTCAGTTAGTCTCCCCGAAGCGTTTGCATCTGTCCGGGAAGGGGACAGAATCTTTATTGATGATGGCAAAATACAGTCTGTAGTAAGAGAGCACAACGATGAATTTATTGTGGCAGAGATCTTATCGCCAGACATGAGCCTAACCATTAAAGAAAACAAAGGAATCAACCTTCCTGACTGCAAGGTTCATCTAACGGTTCCGGCCTTAACAGAAAAAGATGAGAAAGATCTTGCATTTATCTGTGAGCACGCAGATATAGCAGGCATCTCATTTGTACATGGCCCCGAAGACCTGAGAAAGCTGCAGGAACTTCTTCAAAGATATCCAAAAAAAGAATTAGCTGTCGTTGCCAAAATTGAAACGAAAGAAGCGATTCATAACTTCTCATCCATTCTGCTGGAAGGGCTGACTTTTTCAAAATTTGGCATTATGATAGCAAGAGGCGATTTAGCAATCGAGATAGGTTTTCAGCAATTGCCAGTGGTCCAAGAAGAAATTTTATCGCTATGCCGTGCCTCTCATGTGCCGGTTATCCTTGCCACACAAGTGTTAGAATCATTAGCTAAAAAAGGAATCCCTTCTCGTTCCGAATTGGCCGATTTGTCCTTTGGAAGTGAATTTGATTGTTTAATGTTAAATAAAGGACCCTTTATGAAAGAAACACTTTCATTTTTAACAGATGCCCTTTTTGTCATCTCGCAAGTAAAAGAGCAGAACGAGATGATTACACGCCCTTCACCCTTCACCCATAAACAGGATCCACTTATTATCTAAATGAAAAAACCTTTTCTGAATATACTAGAAAAGGTTTTTTCGTTTTAGGCGATAAATGTTAAATAAATTATACCGATGATAAGAAAAACGCCACACAGGGCCAGCAATACTTTCGCTAATGTTTCCATAGTTCTTATGCTCCTTATTAATCTAAAGCTGCACCGATGACATAAGACAACCCGACAGAAATAACCATAGAGATAAAGCCGACAGCACGATTGTCATTTTCAATTTCTTCATCAATTTTAAAACGGGGAGTTAAAAACTCAAAAATAAAATAACCCGCTAGCAATAAAACAAAGCCAAATGCTCCCCATCCAATCATTGTCAACACCGTATCGTTATGGGCAATAGAGTGGCGGAAAATGTTTGCCAGTCCAAATATTTTTCCGCCAGTTGCCATTGCAACAGCCATATTTCCTTTTTTTATTTCTTCCCAGTTGCGGTATTTAGTTACCAGTTCAAACAAGGCTAACGCTAGTATAATACAGACAACAACGACACTGTAATAACCGGCAAGCTGTATAAATTCATTTTCCCAAAACTGGTTCATACATATAAAGCCCCTCTTATTTTAATTCGACGACAGTCACGCCGCTGCCACCTTCTCCAGCTTCACCAAAGCGCGTGCGTTTTACCGAGCGATGATTTTTCAAATAATCCTGAACGCCTTTTCTGAGCGCTCCTGTTCCTTTGCCGTGAATGATAGAAACACGCGGATATCCGGCAAGCAAAGCGTCATCAATATATTTCTCCAACCTTGCTAATGCATCTTCATAACGCTCGCCGCGCAAGTCAAGTTCGAGGCTGACATGATAATCTTTTCCACGCACCGTGGCAAGCGGTTTCGGCTCTGCTTTTTTCTCTGACTTCATAAATTGCAGATCGCTTTCTTTCACCTTCATTTTCATGATGCCGATTTGCACATTCCATTCTTTGTCCCCGGCCTTTTCAAGAAGCGTCCCCTTTTGATCAAAACTAAGAACTTTTACTTCATCTCCCGGCTTTAGCACTCGTTCCGTAGATGCTACCTTCTTCTTCGGTGCTTTCTTCGTCTCTGGTACCGCTTCTGTCAAACGTCGCTTGGCTTCAATCAATTCATGTTCCTTCACATCTGCCTGCTTCTCAAGCCTCATCGTGCGCAGGTCACGAATCACCTCTTCGGCTTCTGCTTTCGCTTTCTCCACAATATCTGCCGCTTGCTTGCGCGCCTTTTCAGCAAGCTCCTCTTTATGGGCATAATATTCTTGCATTTGCTTTTGCATTTCTTTATGGAACTGTTCAGCCATTTTCAAATATTCACGAGCTTCTCGTTCTTCCTCTTCCGCTTTTCTGCGCGCTTGCTCGAGCGAAGCAATCATCTGATCTACTTCATTTGTATCCGCACCAATCAAGCTTCGCGCCTGCTGAATAACATTGTCATTAAGGCCTAGACGGCTGGAAATTTCAAAGGCATTGCTTCGTCCCGGCACACCAATTAACAGCCGGTACGTAGGACTGAGCGTTTCCACGTTAAATTCAACACTTGCATTGACAACCCCTTCACGGTTGTAACCATACGCCTTCAGTTCCGGATAATGGGTAGTCGCGATGACACGAGCGCCACGATTATGCACATCGTCGAGGATAGCCATCGCAAGAGCCGCCCCTTCCTGAGGATCAGTACCGGCGCCAAGCTCATCAAACAACACCAGGCTGTCATGGTCTACCTGCTCTAAAATGTCAACAATGTTCACCATATGAGATGAAAAGGTACTCAAGCTTTGTTCAATAGATTGCTCATCCCCAATATCAGCAAAAATGGAGCCAAACACAGCTGTTTCTGATCCATCAAGGGCCGGAATAGGCAGGCCGGCCTGAGCCATGAGTGTTGTAAGACCGACAGTTTTTAATGTTACTGTTTTTCCTCCGGTGTTCGGTCCAGTAATTAAGATCGTCGTATATTCTTTTCCAAATTCAATATCATTTGCTACTGCCTCATCGATAGGCAAAAGCGGGTGACGAGCTTTATTCAGACGAATATAGCCGTTTTCATTCACTAACGGTTTTGACCCTTTAATTACCCGGCCGAACTTTGCTTTCATAAACATAAAATCAAGTTCGCCAAGCAAGCCGGTTAAATAATAGAGCTCTTCTCCATGCTGTTCAACTTCCACCGTTAATTCAGTGAAAATCCGTTCAATCTCCAATTGTTCCTTCAATTTAAACTCCCGGATTTGGTTATTCATTTGCACAATAGACTCGGGTTCAATAAATAGCGTTTGTCCGGATGAAGACTGGTCATGAACAATGCCGCCGTAGTGTCCTCTGTACTCCTGCTTTACAGGAATTACGTAGCGGTCGTTTCTAATTGTAATAATGGTATCGGAGAGCATCTTTTGAGCATTGCTTCCGCGAATCAAACTCTCAAGCTTTCCGCGAATTCGGCTTTCATTCGCACGAAGCTGCTGGCGGATATGACGAAGAGTTTCACTGGCCGAGTCAAGAACGCCGCCATGCTCATCAACTGTATGTTTAATCCGGTGTTCAAGCGGTGTCAACACCGGCAGCTGCTCTGCTTTTTCAGAAAGGATCGGTAAGTCTTCCCCTTCTTCCACTAAATCATGAATAAATTGCTTCATCATACGGCCAGCATAAATGGTGCTTGCTACTTGGACAAATTCCATTCCATTCAACATACCGCCGATTTGTGCCCGTTTTACTTGCGGCCGGACATTATAGATACCGCCGAGCGGTGCATGCCCCTTAAGACGAAGCACGCGCGCCGCCTCATCGGTTTCTTCCTGGAGACGGACCACTTCATCGTAAGAGACAGATGGCTTCAATCCTTCTGCCTGCTCTCTCCCTAAGCTGGAAGCCGCATGTTCAGCAAGCTGCTGCTTAATTTTGTCAAACTCAAGAGTTTTTAATACCTTCTTATTCACGTAACAGGATTCCTCCCTATTTGTTTCGATTAATAAATGCTAAAAATTCTTCTTTGCTGTAAGTGTTGACAACCGTTTCTGAACGGAGCCATCCTTTTCTTGCAGCCTTAGCCCCAACTTCCATGAAGTCAAGATGTTCAATGGCATGGGCATCTGTATTAATAAATATTTTCACGCCGGCAGCCTGAGCCTGCTTCAAATGTTCTGCAGATAGATCTAATCGATGTGGATTAGCATTCAATTCAAGAGCCGTATTTGTTTCTTTTGCCAGTTGGATAAGCCTCTCCATATCTACATCGTAACCGTCACGCCGCCCAATCAGCCGGCCGGTTGGATGGGCAATCAAATCAACATGTGGATTCAACAAAGCTGTTTTCAACCGTTCCATAATCGTTTCACATGGTTGTGAAAAACTTGAGTGGATTGAAGCGATAACAAAATCGAGCTGGCTCAATATTTCATCATCGTAATCCAATGTGCCATCTGGAAGGATGTCCATTTCAATCCCCGACAAAATTTCAATATCTTCGTATTGCGCGTTTAGCTGGCGAATTTCTTCATTTTGCTTTAGCAGTCGCTCAATCGACAAACCGTTGGCTACCTTTAAAAAGCGCGAGTGATCAGTAATGGCCATATACTCATATCCCTTAGCCCGGCAGGCCTCTACCATTTCTTCGAGCGAATAGGCCCCATCTGACCAAGTCGTATGCATATGGACATCCCCTTTGATGTCGTCTAGGTGGATGAGACGCCCAAATCCAGGAAACTGTTCCACTTCTGTTCCATCCTCCCGAATCTCTGGAGGAATCCATGGCAGTTGAAAATGATGATAGAAAGCTTCTTCCGTTTCAAATGTAGTTATTTCTCCCGTCTCATTCGATTCAACACCATATTCGCTAATTTTCTCCCCGCGTTCTTTTGCCAGCTGGCGCATGCGGACATTATGGTCTTTCGAGCCCGTGAAATGATGCAGAGTAGAAGCAAATTCTTCCACTGTGACGATACGGAAATCAACTGATACGTCCCAATCTCCGGCAATAACGACCGAAACTTTTGTCTCTCCTGCTGCAATCACTTCTTTAATTCCTGGAAGCGCTAGTAATTGCTCCTTGACTGCAGCGGCTTTGTCAGCAGCGATAATGAAATCCAGATCTTTAATCGTTTCTCGGAGACGGCGTAAACTTCCTGCCCGTGAGAACCGCTGAATCCCTGACATATCAGCAAGATGTCGCTCAATCGATTCAGCAAGCGGCAGCATGTATGAGATCGGCAATCTTTCTGGGCGCTTTCCGGCCTCTTCGATGGCAGCAAGAATCTTTTCTTCTGTTTTCGCTCCAAACCCAGGCAGCTCACGCACTTTTTTCAGTTCGCAAACTTCTTGCAAGTCTTCTATATTTTTTACATTTAGCTCTTTATATAACTTAGCAATTTTTTTGCCGCCGAGTCCCGGCAGCTGTAGTAAAGGAACAAGTCCGGCAGGTACTTCTTCCTGCAATTCTTTTAACGTAGCAGATTCGCCGGTCTCCAAATATTCTTTAATAACGGCGCTTGTACCCTTGCCAATCCCGGGGATTTTTGTCATATCATCAATTTCAGCCAGGCTGCGATCATCTGTTTCTAAAGCAGCCGCCGCCTTTCGAAAAGCCGAAATTTTAAACGGATTTTCCCCTTTTAATTCCATATATATCGCGATTTTTTCCAACAAACGAATAATATCTTTTTTATTGATCATTGTCGTCACCATGCTTTCAAAATCGATCATTTTCTCCATTTTAATAGTAACAGAAAAGCCAGACAAAACAAAAACTTCTCTTTCAAAAAGAGAAGCGGTTCAATTGGGCAAGCGACTCAAAATTTTTGAGCGCATCTGACAAATAAGGTGTATGATGGATCATATAGCCGGCAATGGATGAGTTAGCAATCATGGAAGAGACTTCAGTAGGTAGCAGCATGCCAAGATACACGATCACAAATAAGACAAGATAAATTTCCACAAAGCCGAGAACGCCTCCGCCCACTTTATTCACTTCCCTCAAAATCGGGATATGGGCAATGGCATCCAAGAAAGAGCCTAGCATAGATAAAACAATTTTTACTAGAATAAAAACAAGAATAAAAGCAATCGCTCCATAATAAAAAGATTCAAAGCCAGAGGCTACTAAACTAAACGACAGACTTTGATCAACCGGTGGCATAGGAATCCACGCTTTTAACACGGGTGCCACTTGTTCCCGAAGTGCAAGAGCGGCGATGATAGCAATAATCGATCCTGCTATATGAAAAAATTGCAAAATAAATCCTCGCTTTAAGCCAATGACAATACCGGCAAGCAATAAAACAATTAAAATAATATCAATCATATTGGTCATCCCTTTAATTCTCTTAATTCTTCTTTTAATAGTTCCATTTCTTCCTGTAATTTCACATAATCATGAACTGTATTTACAGCAGCTAATACTGCTATTTTATTCAAATCAAGCACAGGATTCTTCATTTTGATTTCCCGCATTTTTTCATCGACCAAACGGGCGACATGCCGGATATGACTTTTCGATTCCGTGCCGACAATTGTATAATGATGTCCGTATATGTCAACCGTAGTCCGGTTTTTCTCTTCATTCGACAATGGAATGCCCCCATTCGTAAAGAATCCTATCTGTTATCATACCATGAGCAGGAAGCCATGAAAAGCCGCAAGTATAAAGGAGAGATTCTAGATGAGTCACACTGTTTTGAACGTATCAAGCACGACCCTTTCGGAAATGAAAACCCATTATGCTTCTCAGGCCACTGGCAAGTTGCCAGCGGGAGCCATCTTCACAGCTAAAACGGCTGCCTGCACGATTACTGGCTATCGCTCAGGAAAAGTTTTGTTTCAAGGGAAAGATGCTCTATTGGAAGCGGAAAAATGGCAAGGGGAACAAGCAAAAGCTGCTCCTGCTAAGAAAAAAAAACCAGCGCCTGCCCTATTGCCGCCCGGATTCTCTGAAATGTCGGTTATTGGCAGTGATGAAGTCGGAACCGGTGATTATTTTGGCCCCATTACCGTTGTTAGCGCATTGGTAAGAAAAGAACAGCTAGATGAACTGCGAGCAATAGGGGTCCGTGATTCCAAGGATCTAACCGATAAGCAAATCATTAGCATTGCCAAGAAGATTGCTAAGGTTGTGCCGTACAGCCTGCTTATTTTAAGAAACGAGAAATATAATGCTCTTCAGCAAAAAGGCATGTCACAAGGAAAAATAAAAGCTTTGCTTCATAATCAAGCGCTGATCAATTTGCATCAAAAAATCTCGCCAGAGCGTCCCGATGCCGTCCTAATTGATCAATTCGCCGAAAGGAACACCTATTATCGTTATTTACAAGACCAAAAAGACGTATTCCGGGAAAATGTGTTTTTCAGCACAAAAGGAGAAGGGATCCACTTGTCGGTAGCTGCTGCCTCAATCATTGCTCGCTATGCCTTTGTTAAACAAATGGATGAATTAAGCAATGAAGCTGGCTTCCCGATTCCCAAAGGCGCTGGCAGCCAAGTGGATGTCGCTGCCGCCCGATTGATCCGTGAAAAAGGAGAAGGGGCACTGACGCACTTTACAAAAAAGCATTTTGCTAACACACAAAAAGCATTAAATCTTGTGAGCAAGCGCTGAAGGAATAAAGCCGGACCCGATCAATCGGGCCGGCTTTTCTTACATGGCTGTCTCTAGATTATGAAGGACAAGTTGTTCATTTATATAAGCATTTTTCTGCTTTATGGGCTGTAGGCGCACAGCCTTTTAGAAATGAGAAAAGCACCCCTTCATTAGATAGGAGTGCTTAAAGAAATATTAGCTTCTTAATTCGGCCCCGGCTTTTTCTTTCAATGCTTCCAATACGCCGTTATGCACCTTGACAACTTCTTCATCCGTTAAGGTTTTCTCTGGATCAAAGTATTTAAGTGAGAAGGCAATCGACTTCTTACCCGCCTCTACATGCTCACCTTCGTACAAATCAAATACATGGACATCTTTTAACAGCTTTCCACCGGCTCCTTCAATCACCTCTTTAAGCTTGCCAGCCTCTACCTTGCTATCGACAACGAGAGCAATATCACGGGTGATAGATGGGAAACGCGGAATTGGCTCGTAAGCAACCGCCTCTGTTTTTGCTGTAAAGAGCGGGCTCAGTTTCAATTCAAACACATATGTTTCTTTTATATCAAGGGCTTTCGCCTGTTGCGGATGTACCTGGCCAACAAATCCAATCTCTTGTCCATCGAGCTCGACTACAGCGGTCCGCCCTGGGTGCATGCCGGAGATTTCCGCTTTTTTGAATGTGATTCGCTCCAAGAGGCCGAGCTTGGCAAACAATCCTTCCAACACACCTTTTGCTACAAAGAAATCGACGGCCTTCTTTTCACCTTGCCATAAGTGTTCTTCCCATAAGCCGGTAATCGCTCCGGACAAATGTTCTTCTTCTGTTGGCAGCTCGGCATCCGTCTCTTTCAAGAAGACGCTGCCGATTTCGTAAAGGGCGAGTGAGTCGATTTGACGCGCATTATTATAAGCGACAGCACTCAACAGTTGAGGAACAATGCTTAAGCGCAAATATGCATGCTCTTCGCTCATCGGCATCGCCAACTTAATTGGCTCGCGTGAATCCAATGCATATTCTTTCGCTTTTTTCTCACTTGTCAACGTATAAGTGATCGCTTGATTTAAGCCGGCTCCTTCCAAGAAACGGCGGACCGCTCGACGTTTTTCCTGGTAATCTGTCAAGCCGCCTGGATAAGTTGCGCCGACCGGGACGGTTGTCGGCAAATGATCATATCCGTATAAACGGGCTACCTCTTCCACTAGATCTTCTGAAATCGTAATATCGCCGCGACGAGTTGGTACTGTGACGATAAACTCATCATTATCAAGGGTGACCCCAAATTTTAAACGTCGGAAAATATCCTCTACCTCTGTCGTTTGTAAATGCGTTCCAAGCACACGATTTAATTTTTCAAGTGTCACTGATACCACTTTCGGTTCAAGGTCCATTTCACCGGCTACTACGCTGCCTGCCAGCACTTGGCCGCCAGCATACAGAGCCATTAATTGCGCCGCACGGTCAGCTGCCGCCTGCAGACGATTTGGGTCAACGCCCTTTTCAAAACGGGCACTCGCTTCAGAACGAAGGCCGTGATCCTTCGATGCCTGGCGTACGCGCTGCCCATTGAAATAAGCAGATTCAATTAACACAGTCGTTGTATCAGCTTCTACTTCTGAGTTAGCTCCCCCATAACACCAGCTAGAGCAATCCCTTTTTCGCCATTGGTAATTAGCAAATGTTCAGATGATAATGTCCGTTCTGCACTATCAAGCGTAACGAGCTGTTCACCGTCTTGTGCACGACGAACGACAATTTCTTTTGAGCCTAACCGGTCATAATCAAATGCATGTAACGGCTGGCCGTATTCAAGTAAAATATAGTTCGTAATATCAACGACATTATTGTGCGGACGGATGCCCTCTGCCATTAAACGTGCCTGCATCCAAAGCGGTGACGGGCCGATTTTCACGTCTTTCACGATACGGGCGATATAGATTGGATTATCTTCTTTCGCGTCGATGTTTACTTTAATCCAATCCTCTGTACGCTCAGCCGCTTCTTCTACTTTGATCTCTGGAAGCTTCACTTCTTTATCAAGAATAGCGGCAACTTCATAGGCCACTCCAATCATACTCAAGCAGTCCGAACGGTTCGGTGTGAGGCCAAGCTCCAGCACCTCATCATCTAGATTCAATTGCTGCAATGCATCTTCACCTGGTGTCACATCGTTTGGAAAAACAAAGATGCCTTCCGCATATTCTTTGGCAACGAGCTTGCTTTCAATGCCTAGCTCT
Source organism: Bacillus sp. PK3_68 (assembly GCF_003600835.1). Classification (NCBI taxonomy): domain Bacteria; kingdom Bacillati; phylum Bacillota; class Bacilli; order Caryophanales; family Bacillaceae; genus Bacillus; species Bacillus sp. PK3_68. The sequence continues at coordinate 1,392,337 of NZ_NQYC01000001.1, forward strand.
TGCAAAGAACAGATCATTCCATTGGATGCTTCGCCGCGCAGTTTTGCTTTTTTAATCTTAAAGTTGCCCGGAAGTACAGCGCCTACTTTGGCAACAGCTACTCTTTGCCCTTTATCTACATTCGGCGCCCCACAGACAATTTGCACCGGCTCTTCTTCACCGATATCTACTTGGCATACATTCAGCTTGTCGGCATTCGGATGCTGTTCTTTTTCGAGAACATGGCCGATGACAACACCTTTAATGCCTTCACCCAGCACCTCTACACCTTCCACTTCAATCCCGCTGCGTGTGATTTTTTCTGCTAATTCCTTTGCCGGCATGCCGTCTAAGTCGACATACTCGCTTAGCCATTTATATGAAACAAACATTAGTTACCCCTCCAGTTATTCATGTTCTGCAAATTGCTTTAAGAAACGAACATCATTTGTGTAAAAATGACGGATATCATCAATTCCATATTTCAGCATAGCAATTCGGTCAGGCCCCATTCCAAATGCAAATCCGGTATACTTTTTCGAATCAAAGCCAGCCATCTCTAATACATTCGGATGTACCATACCCGCACCTAAAATCTCAATCCAGCCGGTTCCTTTACAAATCCGGCAGCCTTTCCCGCCACACATGCAGCTGACGTCCACTTCAACAGACGGCTCTGTAAATGGAAAGAAGCTCGGACGTAAGCGGATTTCCCGGTCTTCACCGAACAATTTTTTGGCAAATACTTCAAGCGTTCCTTTTAAGTCCCCCATGCTGATGTTTTCATCGACAGCCAGCCCTTCAATTTGTGTAAATTGATGGGAATGTGTCGCATCATCATTGTCACGGCGATATACTTTGCCTGGACAAATAATTTTCACTGGACCTTTGCCTTCATGCTTCTCCATCGTACGTGCCTGCACAGGGGAAGTATGCGTACGCAGCAAGATATCTTCAGTGATGTAGAAAGAATCCTGCATATCACGTGCTGGATGTCCTTTTGGCAAGTTCAAGGCTTCAAAGTTGTAATAATCCGTTTCTACTTCCGGCCCTTCAGCAATGGAATATCCCATGCTGATAAATAAATCTTCAATTTCTTCCACAACTTTTGTGAGCGGATGAACATTGCCTGTTTTTACTGGACGGCCCGGAAGTGAGATGTCGATGGTTTCTTTTTCCAGCTGTTCCTGAATGGCTTTTTGCTCCAAATCAGACTGTTTGCCTTCAATAGCTGACGCTACAGCAGCACGTACTTCATTCGCAAGGGCCCCCATTTTCGGGCGTTCTTCCGCCGATAGTTTCCCCATGCCTTTTAACACTTCTGTAATTGGCCCCTTCTTTCCTAAGTAAGCGACCCGGATGTCATTCAGCTGCTTGAGCTCTTCTGCTGCTTCCACCTTTGCGAGTGCTTCAATTTGTAACTCTTTTAATTGCTGCTCCACTTGAAAGTCCTCCTTTATTTTGTAGAACAAGTGCCCTAAGGTTGACTGTTTGCCAGCTCTTTGGGAAAAGTTCCTTATTTTCATGTTTTTAACCAATAAAAAAAGCCCCGTCTCCCGGAAAGGGACGAGGCTTTGGTCGCGGTACCACCCTTTTTAACATGCCAAGCATGTTCACTTCATTGAGGTAACGGTTCTTCACCGGAGCACCTTTACGCAGCAAGCGGTCCTGATGCCGGCTCGAGAGGTGAACTTCACTCACCATTTCATAAAAGTGCTTCCAGTCCGCGGCACTTTCTCCCTGAAAGAAATTTAATGAGTTACTCTTCTCTGTCATTGCCTTTTTTATTATGTAATTACCGTTATTATAGTCAACGCTCATAGAAAATTCAAACGTTTTTCAAAGAATGTTTAAAATGATACAGTAAGATGCCCGCAGCAACGGCTACATTAAGCGATTCGCTCTTCCCATAAATCGGAATATACACGTTGCTATCTGTCTCCTTCAGTAAGGCCTCTTCCACCCCACTCCCCTCATTGCCAACGAGCAAGGCAAAGGAATTATTCACTTGTGCTTCTCGATAGTCAGATGCCCGATGGAGCGATGTACCAAACATCCGAATTCCTTGTTCCTTTAACTGCTGAATCGCTTCAAGCAACGGCATCTGAACGATCGGCAAGTGAAAATGGCTTCCTTGCGCCGAGCGGAGCACTTTCGAATTATATGGATCGGCACAGCCCATTCCGAGAATGATGCCATCCAATCCGACTGCATCTGCTGTCCGAATCATTGTACCGATATTGCCTGGGTCCTGAACGGCATCAATGAGTAAATATGTGCGTCCCTGAAGCGTTTTTGACAGCTCCTGTTTGTGACAAATAGCAAATACGCCTTGTCCTGATTCTGTATCAGAAAGAGTCTTGGCTATTTCAGGCGTGACCATCGTTATCTCTAAGCCGTCTACACTCCAGTTTGCCGGCAGTACGGCTTCTTCTGAGACAATTAATTCAATCACTTCCTCTTTGTGATTCAGTGCCTCTTCAACTAAATGAAAGCCTTCGACCATATATTGTCCCGTTCTTTCACGTTCTTTCTTCGTTAATAGCTTTTTCCACTGTTTTACCTGTGGATTTTTCATGGATTGGATAAATTTCACGCCGTTCACTCCTTTTCCTGTTTTCGCCGCTTCATTATAGCTTAATTCTTCCGCATAATGAATGGGCAGACAGGTGAAAATAGAAAAGATCACTTTGAAAAGGAGCGATCTACATGAATTTTAACTTACGCAACGCCGTATTAGCCAATGTATCAGGAAGTTCTCAAGAGCAGCTGGAACATACCATTGTCGATGCTATTCAGCGCAATGAAGAGAAAATGCTGCCAGGTCTTGGCGTCCTGTTCGAAGTGTTCTGGCAGAATGCCGATGAACAGGAAAAACAGCATATGCTGCAGACATTGGAAGCAGGACTGAAATAAAAAAGTGAAGTGATCCAAAATTATTTTGGGTCACTTCTTTCATATGACAAGCAAATGAATCTTCTTTTTACGAAGGATGTGAGTATATAATGGACTTCTTTCATTCCCAGGAATCCTTAACATCTGTTCAATGGATATTACGGGCAGTGGTTGCTTTTTTCTTTTTATTACTTGTTGCTAAACTGATGGGGCGACACTCCATTGCCCAATTAAGAATGCTTGATTTTATTATGGCTTTGTTGCTCGGCAACATTATTGCCCACCCTCTTTCTGATGAACATTTAGGGATGAAAGGCTCAATGATTACGATTAGTGTTTTAGTCATTCTGTATACAGTCGGTGTCTTCTTAACTTTAAAATGGCATAAGCTAAGAAATTGGCTTGATCCGGCTCCTTTTGCTCTTATTAATAATGGGAAGATTATTTATAAAAATTTATCTAAATCAAAAATATCCTTGGACTTTTTACTATCCCAGTTACGAAAGGAAAAGATTACCGATATACAAAAGGTAGCACTTGCCTTATGGGAGCCAGATGGCAATATTTCTGTATTTTTAGATCCAAAGTACCAACCGGTCACCCGATCAGACATGCAGTTGCATCCGTTACCTTTTTCTTTTCCTCATGCCGTTGTTAAAGATGGGAAAATTGATCACTCGGAGCTGAAAAAAATAGGGAAAGATCCAAACTGGCTTGAAACGAAGCTAAAAAAAGACCAGTGCGTAGCAGTCAATGAGGTGCTATTAGCCACAATTGATCAAAACGAGCAGTTAAAGGTCCTGCTGTATAAGTAGCCATTCTAAGCATAGAAGTTTGTTCACTTCCTTTATGTAAGAAGCCCCGTCCCCTCTAACAGCCAATTGGCATCTATAAGCCGAGGGGCCATTATATAAAACCTTGTTGCATGGAGAAAAGCTGCCTAAGTAATATGGCAGCTTCTTCTAAAATTTATTGATCCCATCCTCCTGAATAGTACGGGTATGGCTGTGGATAATACGGATAATAACTCATCGGTCTTGGTCTTGGACGTGGACGAGGTCTTGGATATGGATAATATGGGTATTGATACGCATAAGGATACGGTTGTGGATAATATGGATACGGCTGATACGATGGGTATGGCGGATACGGCTGCATATGATATGATTGCTGTCTTTCTTCCTCCAGTTCCATATCGGTCAATTCCTCTTGTTCAATAAACGGTTCATCTTCAAAATTGTAGTTTTGGAAATGCACAATCATGGCCCCCTTTATTTGCTTCTGCCCTTTACCTTATGCTGCCCATCCGTGAGATGTGTCCGTCCTTTTTAAAAATAGGGTCATCTGCTCATACACTCTTGAAATAAATGGGATATGCTATAATAAGGCAACAACTTGCAGGAAAGGTGGATACTTATGAATGCAATTGGTCAAATACCAATCAATATTTCCCTTCTTCACGCTTTGGATAGTTTGGGAGAAAACCTCATCATCGCTGACACCGATTACACAATATGCTGGATGAATAAGAAAGCAGCTAGTCTGCTATCCACCATAGCGCCTTTGTATGGTTTATCAGATGCGGAAAAGATGATCGGAAAAAAAATGGATGTATTTCACACCCGTCCAGAAACTCAACGGGAGATGATGGAAAAGATGACAGAAAGCCATAGAGCCCGTATTACCATTCGCGACCGCTATGTTGCGGACATTATCATTACTGCTATTAAAAATGATACTGACGAAATAACCGGATATGTGGTTATCCTTATGGATGTAACAACGAAGGCGGAAGAAGAAGAAAGAAACGAAAAGCTGATCCAGGCACTATCTGTTCCCATTTTAAAAATATGGGAAAAAACCATTGCTCTCCCTCTTATCGGGGAAATTGATGCTGTCCGGGCAGACTGGCTTCTCAATTCTGTCCTAAAGGAATGCGCCGCTCACGATATCCAATTTGCTTTAATTGATTTAAGTGGTTTGTATAGTCACGGAGAGGAAATCAGGGAACACATACAAAAATTAAACGATTGTCTAAACTTAATTGGAACGCAGTGTATTATCGTTGGCATTACCCCTGAGTTAGCTATGTCCATTGGTGAGCTGCATATTCATATCCCCATTTTCAATACAGCACACGCTGGTTTGAACTATGTATTAACCCGGCAGCAATCGGGCATCTAGACTGCCGGGAAACCCTCGGCAGCCTTCTTCCTCCCTACCAGGAACCGTTTTAAATGTTTATTGCCGCTTGCCGTCCGGGTCGTACATATGAGCATAGAGACCATACACTCATGAATGCTATGTATGTATAAAAAGTTAGATTTTGGGGATCATGAGCACACTGAACAAAATGAATAATAAGATAATGCAGAATGCTCTAATTAATCCCCATAAAAGTCTGGCTAGCTTAAGAGAAGATTATATAGCTGTTACACTCATTCATAATTATTTTTTCGGATAAGCTTTTATTACTTTCTTTCCTTTTTGATTTTTAGATGTGGCATTTTTGGGTGAATAATTATTCCAACCGCAGCCACAGCCTGATTTTTTAGCCTTTCGGGCAGATCCATGAAAGTTTCCATATGACATAATCCTCACCTCTTTCAATAGAAGGTATCTTATATATATGTTTCTTTGTGTAAGCCGGATTGGATGAATACCAATGAAATTTAAATAAATTTGCTCTATACTTTCGCTTTCATCGTTTACGTATCTCTCGATTCGTTATCTTGTTATATTTTCCCCACCCTCTACTATCCACTCAGCATTTATATTTCATTGCGCTTTCCGCCTTGCAGTTACACAGGTTTTCATCTTTTTCAAAATCACAACAGAGCCTGCACACTTTTAAACGGTCCTTTCAGCAACTTTTCACCTGCTTAAATACTAATGTTCAATTATTAGAAAGCATCGGACCGGAGTCTGCCATCTTTATCGCTTTAGAAACTTAAATACCAAGCTAAACGAAGAGAGAAACGGGTCATCTCAAACGAACGGAAAAGCAATGATTGTTTATTTTTGTCGTAAGATATTTTGTGCATGTTCTTTTAGTTTCTAAGAAGAACTGCTGTAAAAGGTAAATGCTGCCGCACCTTCTATTCTTGCAAAACATATATATAAAGAGAACTTTTCAAATAGGAGGAGAAGAGCAGAAATGAACAGAGAAATATTAAGTTCTTTAGTGGGGAAAGCTGTGAAAGTAAACCGCGGCGGCCATGATTCCAGAATTGGCATGCTGATGGCAGTGGAAGAAGATTACTTTGTATTACTTACAAAAGAAGACGGCGTTCTTTATTATAAAGGCCATCATGTGAAGAGTTTGACGGACAACACTAGAAAAGGCATAGATGTAGATTTTGTTATTCCTGAAGATTTTTCTTATATACAAGGCAAAAATTTTAAAGATATATTGCAAGGCTTAAAATATCACTGGGTAACGATTAATCGTGGAGGACATGAGAAATATCAAGGGGTATTGGATGATATTAATGACGATTACATCACTGTCGTCTTTCATGAAGAAGTTATTCGTGTAGCTATGTTTCATATCCGCAATATTAGTTATGATCTAAGAATAGAAGAACCGGGCAAAGAAAATAAAGAAAAAGAAAAAGAAAAAGAAAAAGAAAAAGAAAATAAAGATAAAAACAAAAACGAAGATAAAAATAAAAATGAAGATCAAAATAAGGATAAACAATCACAGGAGCAAAGCGAGTAGTCCTCCTTAATGATTTTCAAGCCTAACTGCAAAGGAACCACTTTTGAATAAGTGTAGGTGGACATGGATTTTTTACAAGCTTCCATTCATTCAAAGTGGTCCTTGCTATTGAAAAAAGTTAATAACCTGCGAGGAGGGTTAGAAATGTCGAGCCCTTATTTTTCCGATACACTTAAATCACTTATAGGCTATTCTATAGGGATTTTTTCTAGTGACGGGACGTTAGTTAAAGGAAGCTTGGTGAATGTAAAAAAAGATTACCTTGTGCTACAAAACAAAAAAGGAGAATATTTTTATTACCATCTTAATCAGATTAAATCTATTTCAAAAAACACAAAACACTTGGATAAAAAACCGATACAGGACGATTATTTAAACGCGGAAAAGCTACAAGAAATTTTAGAGCATTGTAAGTATAAATGGATCACCATTAATTGCCATAACGATCAACTTGTCAGAGGATACTTAAGTAAAGTCTTTGAAGATCACATCATTTTGATTAGCTCTGAAGAAAAGATTATTATGCAAACTTCTTACATTTCCAATATTTTTCCGGGCTTCTACGAAGATTCCGATTCAACCGCCGCTAATGATTTAAATGAGAAGGAAGCAGCCTCCCCAAACCAAACCGAGTATGTAAATAATATTCAGCAGGAATTTCACGAAGAGAAACCATATGAAAATCAACTGACGAATCCCGAGACACATTCTAGTCCTTCCCTGCCTAATGAAAGTGGAACACAGCCACAATTCCATGAAGAAAAAATACTTGAAAATCAACTGGCGGATTCCGAGACACATTCTAGTCCTTCCCTGCCTAATGAAAGTGAAATGCAGTCACAATTTCATGAAGAAAAAACAATTGAAAATCAACTGGCGGATTCCGAGACACATTCTAATCTCTCGTTGCCTAGCGAGAGTGACACACAACTACAACTTCACGAAGATGCGGAGTTTCTATTAACAAGCCGGCAAGATATACAACAAGCAAAAAATAAAGAAAGACCTGTTGAAAAACAGATGACTTATAATGAAAATAATTCTTTAGAAAAAACACAACAAGATGATCATCCAATCGTTGAAAAGACAGCCGAACCGATAGACTACAATCTTTTTGATCAGAAACGCCAATCACGTCCATCCACTGGCAGCGGATCTTTATCTGCCTCTCATGAATACGAAGAGAAAAATGAGCGGACTGAAAATAATAAAATACTTAACAACGATTCAACGATATCTTCTCATTCAAAGAAGCGTTTCTTCAGAAAAAAGGAAGCAAGAAAAAGTTAAAAATAAATAGAAGAGAAATGAAATCATCACCTACAGAAGAACAACAAATAGGCAAGCAAACAACATTATTGCCTGCTGGAAAGGAGAGCCGCGTTCATATAAAGCCTATCCTAACCCCAGAAGAAAGAGACAAGGTACTCGAATCTCAATATTACTCACTCATGAAGCAGGCAGAAAAAAATTATATGAATTTGAAAAAGAAACGGTTAGCACGAGAAAACCTAAGATAAAATGAAAATTTTCCTGGAAAAGAGATTTATTGGCTGACTCTTTATACCTTTAGGACTGTATAGCTTTTAAGCACTTGAGGAGGGCTTTGTATGGAGAAATTCATCAAACACTATGTCGGAGAGCCAATTACTTTGGAGCTTCTTGGGAAAACAGAATTGTCAGGCACGCTTGTTGATTGGGGCGCTGATATGCTTGTTCTCTTTAAACAAGATGAGTTTTTTTATATTCCTTTTTTTCACATTCGTGAAATAGAGCTCTTGTCAAACAAAGAAGCAAGTACATTGGCACAGCCTGATGCAATACCAACACTTGCAGTTACTGAAATGCTGTCATTAGAAAAAATATTGTTAGCAGCAAAAGGGACGTTTGTTGAAATAGATGTAACAGCGGCTCAGCCGCTTCATGGCCATATTACCAATATACTGGATGACTATATCGTATTTTCCTCTCCCATTTATCAAACCATGCTCATTCCATTTCAACACATCAAACGACTTACTCCTTATCCAGCGGCCTCTCGTCCTTACGGGTTTAACAGCTCCGTATCTCCGCTGGCTTCTACTGCTAAACCTTTTGCCACAACCTTTGATAACCAGCTAGAAGATATGATAGGTACATTTGCTACTTGCAATATTGGAGACAAAAAAAGCATCAGCGGCAAACTCCTTCATAAGGAAGATCACTTTATCAGTTTGCTAACAGTAAAAGAAAAACAGATTCACGTAAATATCCATCATATTAAAACAATAACCTGCACATAAGGGATTTCGCTGCTTTCGATTAAAGGTGGAAAGAGATTGAGCTTTCTGCTTTTTTCTCTTGGTCTTAGAAACGATGAATCACACCCCTTCAAAGCCGATTGTCATATAAACAAACTAAAGAATGAAGGGCTACTAAAAGAAGACTATATGCACCCAGTAAAATAATAAAAACAAGGTGACGATCGTTGTTAACGGGATAACGATTAGTGAGACACTCAGATAATCCTTCCATTGAATTTTAATTTTATTTTCTTTTAAGAGATGCATCCAAATAAGAGAAGCGAGAGTTCCGATAGGCAATAATAATGATCCTATGTCACTTCCAATTATGTTAGCGAGATAAATGGTTTTTAAAGTAATTGGGTCGAGCCCCATTTCTGTTAAAGTAATGGTTCCGATCATCAAAGCAGGATGGTTATTAAAGAGGTTAGATAAAATGGATACGATCCCTCCCATAATGAAAGTCGAATAAAACAGTCCTTCATTGACAACAGGCTCACAGATTTTCACAAGCATTGCTGTTAAACCAGCGTTGTGCAATCCATATATAATTACATACATCGAGAAAGCAAATATCAGAATGTGCCATGGAGTTTTCTTCAAGATATCGAACGGTGTCGTACGCAAGTGATACCATCTCCACAACAACAGGATGACTGAACCGAGTACGGCGACTATTTCAATCGGAATAGAAAAATAAGAGGCAGCGAATAAGAGACAGCGAATGACAAAGACAAACAACAACAGTTTCATCATAAATTTTGTACGTTTATGTTTGGTCTCAAATGAAAGGGTGGTTTTTAAAGGGTGAAAATTTTTTTCAAAAAAGACTTCTTCTATATCATACAAAGAATTCGGTAATTTTTTTGGGAGCTTTTTCCTGAGCAATATAAACATCAGCCAAGACATAAACAATAATCCTAGAGTAGCTGGAACAAACATCATAGCTGTATGCATATAAAGTGACATATCTACGATTTTCAAAGCTATTAAATTCACAATATTGCTTACGCCGATCGGTGCACTTGAAGCTGTGGCAATAAGCGCTCCGCTCAATAGATAAGGAATCTGCTGATGAGGTTTTAAACGAAGATTTTTTAAGAGCAATATTAAAATTGGAGTGGTAATCAAAATACTTCCATCGTTGTTAAATAAAAGGGTCATTAAAAAACATAGAAGCTGAATATACCAGTATAACCGATAACCTGAGCCTTTAGCTAAACTTGCAAGTTTTGCAGCTGCCCAGTGAAAGAAGCCGAAGCTTTCTAATATTACAGCCATAACAATTGTAGCAATGATGGCGATAGAGGCGCCGCCAATCTTATGAATGATGTCTGTGACATCTTCCCGGGACACCGTCCCCGTCAGTAAAATGATCACCGCACCAATGGAAGCTGGCCATGCTTCATTCATCCCTCCAGGCCTCCAAAATATAACTAACATCGTTATGAAAAAGACAAATACCGGAATTGCTATTTCCAAACTCATCATTAATTCTTCCTTTTCATTAAAATAAATTCGCCTACAAAGCCCCTCCTTTTTCTCTTACTTTTATCTATATTCCGTTCTATAAAATACGAGCTAGGCAGTGAACCAGCTTTTTAAATTATGTGTTTGTCTCTATGTTATAAATGCACAAAGTCATTGCTAAATAAAATGGCAAAAAAGCAGCTGGGGGAATTCCCCCGCTGCTTACTATTGATTCACCATCCTAAATGAATGCACTTCGTTAAACAATTGTTACTTGCACTTGTTGCTAAGGCGGTCCACCTCATTTTCAAGCCGGTCAATTTGTCTTTGCTGGCGAGCATTTTCTCTTTCTAACTGCTCAATTTCTCTTTGTAAACGCTCTACCTGCCTCTGGAGGTCCCTAATAGCATCTTCTAAATCCTCCAGTCTGTTTCTTCCTCGGTCTCGGTCTCTACCTCGGTCTTGATCTCCATTTCTGTCATGCTGCCGATCGTGTTTTTGTTCCTTTTCTTCTTGATTCTTATTTTCTTTGTCATGATCTTTTGGCACATTCCTCTCCCCTTTCTTTATTAAGCTATGAGAGAGAGGAGAAAAACATTAAACAATTATCCTAGTACTAAAAATCCGTTTTCTGTTAGAGTATGGTAGGTCGAAAGTCTACTATAGATGATGACAAGGAGGAATAAACTCTTGCTTCAAGTATTACCTATTTCTATTCAAAGATATAAAAAATTATTTTTCTGCTTTTCATCGCAGAATAAAATGCAGTGCATTGCTGTAACTAGCTATGTTAAATAGTTGGCTTTTGTCAATTAATTAAATTATTATTTAAAGTGTCCAGTATTTTCTCGTAAATTTTGTTATTGTGCTTCCTTATGTTTTCCACTTGTTTGATTAATTTTTCCACCTCAGTGTCTGCTACACTATAGCTATCATTGTCTTTTGACAGAATCATATATAAGATAACAAATAGCAAACTGCTGTTATCTACATTTACAATTGTATCAGCTTTATTGTCTGTTGAATCCTCTTCTCTTTTTTTCAGATGCTCTTCCAACTTTTTTGTCACAAGCTTCTCAATCAACTCGTTTATATCCTTATTTTTAGATGAAATCATTTGGTATCTCCTTCAGCAATTAATATTAATAGTATTTAAAGATGACACACCAGATGTTTGTTCTGCACAATAAACGAAGCCTTCTATTAAGATATTATTGGGTTTTAAAAGAGAAAAGCCGATTTGAAAGTTTTTAAAAGCAAGCACTTCTCCAGGAAGAATTTTGTCTGTATAGATCGGTTTTAACCAATAGCTTGTTTCTCCGTCCTCTTCCTCCTCCCTTTCTATCCGTTCCCAGCCAAACTTCTGATGCTTCTCTATCTGCTTAGCACGCGTAAATTTCCCTGAAAAATCGATTGCCTGGTCACTTTTCACCTTAATTAAAACAATAGGAGACGTGATCACATGACGACTGTTATTTTTCACTGAAAAGCTGCCTATCATTATTTGGTTATCCTTGAGATCTTTATTCAGAAGAAAAGAATGAGTAAAAAAGCAACTTACCTTATCCGGCAGTTTGCTTTTCTCCGAAGTTATACTTGTATTTATTTCTTCCAAAAATTCCTTCGCTTCTGACTCCAGTTGGCTGATCGACTGAGCCAGCTCTGCTAGCAATTTATTTGTCATTGATATCACCCGCTTAAAGTATTAAAGAGAGGAATTGTATCCTCTCTTTAATACTATGCGGCAGCATTCATTCTATTCGCCTGCAAGACCTGGAAATAAAACCGGGCATTGAGGCGGAATAACCGGCGCAGGGCATTGTTCAACGAGGATATCGCGCGGTTCACAGAAGTCTGCTTCTATCTCTAAAGTCACATCCGCAACTGTTTGAATGCTTTGGCAAAGGCTTAATGCAATATCGATGCTATCAAATTCAGTGCCTGTGCAGTTGACTCTCACGTTGCACTCTACATCTGTGAGACGGACAACGAGCCGTGTTCCTTCAGGTGCACATAAGAAGATGGATTCTGGTACATCAATTGAAATAGGATCAGAGAGTCCTACAAAAGGAGATGTCCCTGCCACACCGCTAATCTCCACTCTTATGCATAACGGCTTTACAAATGTTACTCTTTGCAGTGTAACAAGTGCCCCATCGATTACGAAAGTTCTGTCTTCTCTTTCACCAATTTCCTCCACTGGGACCTCTGCATTTACCGGAAGAGGATCGCCATTCTCATCCACTAAAAAGCATCTTGTAGTCAAGTTAGTCACCGTAGGATCACATGGATTAAATCCTGGCGGCAAACCAAGAGCTCCGGCAGCTACAGTTTGATTTACTGTATTCTGAAGTATGACCCAATCATATACTTTTTCTGCGTTAATACATAAAAGCTCTTGAGCCCCCTGTAAATTTTGGCTTTGCATTTCATCTACTCCTTTTTATGGATTTTCTAACACAATAATAAGATATGTAAAAAGTCTAACTATGCTACTGGTTAATCTTATCGTTTACTTTCAATGAGGCTCTTGCCTATAAAAACGAGCTGTTGTTACAGCTATTGCTATACAGGCACAAGTACATCCGCCCTTTCATAAGATAACCTATATTTATGCTTGCAGGAGGTGGACGCTGTATGTCTGATAATGTATATGAAGATTATATCCAGCACTTACATCATCAAATTAATACGTATAAAAAATGATTCAAAGCTACAAAGAGAATGATTTAGAGCAGGAATACATTGATTTAATGGATAAATACCAAAAGTTAGAGGAAAGAAACGTCGAGAAGGAAGAACTGCTGGCACAAGAGACAGAAAGAAGAGAACAGCTTTCTCTTCAATTAAGCAGCGCATATAATGAAGCAAGTTTGTTAAATGAGCAGATTCAAAAATGGCAGACCGATTTCGCTCAAAAAGAGGAACAATATAGGGACATATGCAAAGAGAAAGAACGGCTCGCGGTCGAGCTGCAGCATATACGCGAAGAATATGTTCCTTATGAAAAACTGACAGACACCCTAAACTCTCTTGATCAGACAAAGCAAGAGAAAGAAGCCCTGTTAGCTGAAAATAAGCGGATGACTCATCAGCTAGCTGAACAAGACAAGGAAACCAAAACATACAAAGAGCAGATGGAGAGGCTTTCTTTCAAGCTGAAGGCACAAGAAGAAAAAGAAGAACTATATGATGAAATACGTAAAGAGAAAGAGAATCTGGAATTAGAACTAGAATATATGCGTGAGAAATACATCCCCTACGAAGAGCTGGAGGATATTTCAAACGCTCTTGATAAAGCCAATCAAGAAAAAGAAAAACTGTTAACTGAGAATCAACGGATCACCAATCAGCTGGCCGCACAAAGTATAGAGGCAAAAACCTATAAAGAGCAGTTGGAGATGATTTCTTCCCAGCTGAAAACGCAAGAAGCGAGAGAAAAGAAGTTACTAGCAGAGGAAAGACAGCAAAATGAACAGCTTTCCCTTCAATTACACAATACATCTCATAAAGCCAATTTATTAAGCGAACAAATTCAAAAATGGCAGAGCGATTTTACCGAGAAGGAAAAACTATATGAAGAAATTCTAAATGAAAAAGAACAGCTGGAGATAGAATTACAGCATATACGGGAAAATTATATTCCTTATGAAAAATTAGAAAAAACTTTAAACACCCTTAACAAGGTAAAGTTGGAAAAAATGAATTTGCTGACAGATAACGAGCAAATGGCCAGCCAGCTATCTAAGCAAAACAGGAAAGCTGAAGCTTTGAAAAATGAACTGGAGGACCTTTCTTCTAAATTAACTAAAGAAAAAGCTCAGCATGCTTTCTTGCGAGAAGAGCACGCAGAAATCAAGCGGATGAAAGACGAGATAGAAAAAACAAAAGAAAAATTAGAAAAAGAACGTTCCGAACTTAAAGAATCCTTTCTCAAACTCGAAAAGGAGTATGAAGAAGCCCTCGGCAACCCTGAAGCCAAAGAAAAACAGGAGCTGATAAACAGCGAGAATACAGATAAAAAGGAGAATGATCAGTCAGACCCTTCCCTGCTGACAAAGCAGAAATCGAAGGGACACATCGATCTCGGAGGCAATCCGTACGCTTTTCTCTTTAAAACTTATCTTAAAGATTATTTATTCTTCAACAAACACTTATTAGAAAACACCCTCATGCAGGAGCAAATTTTGAGAGAAGCAGCTATGCATGAGAAAGATTCACCAAAAAAGGAGGAACCAATAGTACACATGAATGAAGTAAATCAAAATATAGAGATGCTTAAACAAAGCGGGAACATTGAGCAGCCAACGATTTCATCCTATGCACAGCAAACAAGCGAAAAACCCGCCCAGGCCCAGGATGTTACCCAAGAAAGTTTCATCCAAGTTTTATTGGAACAAAAAGAATTAATATTGAATTTACAAGAACAAATAAAAGAGTTGAAAACGAGTATACCAGAAAAACAAAAAGATGGTTTCCTGGAGGAAGATCATTCTAACAATCCGTCATCTAAATCCGTCACCTTCCGAGATTTACAAGGAGCCTCCGTTATGCAACCTGTCATAGGAAATAAAGCAAATAAATACCGCGGCGAGGTGGAACAATTTCAAAGAAATCTAATGAATGTTAACAAACTAGGGCTAGATTCTAAAAAGAGTGGAAGCACTCATGAAAATCAATTATACAACAAGGAAACCAACCATTGGAGCGGCAAGGGACCTTATGTTATTAACCTCCCTCCTATTCAAGCAAACTCATCCGCTCCTTTGCCAAAAGTCAAAAGCAGCGAGAAATCTGAAAGTGATTCTGATGACATCAGCACGCCTGCGCCATCAAATGAGAGAACACCTACTAATAACAAGCGAACCATCCAAAAACCAAATCCTTCCCCAGTTCCTACAGCCGACACACCTAACTTCGCTACCGTTAAAAGCGAACCATTAGGCCCATCTAAAAGTAGTTCTCATTTAGAGCTTCAGGCTGACTTTTCCGCCGGAAAAGAGACAACAGCTAAGAAAAAGCTTGAGAGCTCTGAACAAAACAAGAAAGAAACACAGCCCGTAGATGCCAAATATAATGAAGCCAGCTCAGCTGCTTTAGAGCATTTAGATTCAGAGCGGCCTTCCAGAACCTATCGAATCGTTTCAACCTATGAAAGAAAAGCCCCTACACTGGATAAGGAACCCGCTTTGGATCCAATCGCTGGGAAGGCAACAGAAAACCAAGAGATAAGCAAGCAAACAAGCAAACCGCAACAGACAGAAAACAATGAAGCAACCAAACAAATGATCAAACTGAAACAGGAAGAAGCCACTAAAGCGAATAAACCAACGATCAAAGCGGAACAAATGGAAGCCACTAAAGTGAGTAAACCAACGGCCAAAGCAGAACAAACAGACGCCACTAAAGCGAGTAAGCCAACGGCCAAAGCAGAACAAACAGACGCCACTAAAGCGAGTAAGCCAACGGCCAAAGCAGAACAAACAGACGCCAGCAAAGCGAATAAACAGATGGTCAAAGTGGCGCAAACAGAGGCCAGCAAAGCAAATAAACAGATGGTCAAAGCGGAGCAAACGGAAGCCAGTAAAACGAATAAGCAAATAATGAAAGCGGAACAGGCAGAGGCCGGTCCGTCAACTGTGAGACACAAACAGGAAGACCCGAGTAAGACAAGAAGAAAATCTCTATTTCAACTTGTATGGGATAAAATCACATGAAAAACGATGCATTAAATATCCCTCTCTCTGTCTATAACGAGATGGTGCAGCATGGGCTTGAAGAACTCCCTTATGAAGCGTGTGGAATTCTATCCGGCCGGGAAAAACAGGTCAGCACCTTATGGAAGCTTCAAAATGAAAAAAGAGCGAGGAACAGCTATTTTGTTAGTGCCCAAACGGTATCTGCTGTATTAGATGAAATAAATGGCAATGGTGAAAAGCCCATTGCCATTTATCATACCCATCCCACCGCAAAAGCTGCGCCTTCTCAAATAGATATTGATTGCCATCCTCATTCAAGCATCTATATGATTATTATTTCTTACCGGCAGAAGATTCCTGTCGCCCGCTGCTTTTTCATCTTAGAAAAAAGTTTCCGGGAACTCTTATTGAAAATTGAGTAAGAAAAAATGGTTCACCTATCTTTTATGAAGATGTGCAATTGTCCAAACCATTATTTCCCTCTTCTCATAGGATATCATGTAAGCAGATTCACAATACACCTTCCACGGTCTTAAATGCTTTATTGATCTCATCTGAATTTGCCTACAAAAATAAAATTATAGGAAAGGATTGTATTCGTATGGCATTTGGTAACCAATGGGGCTCTTCTGGTAAACGTTGTAAGCCTGTTGTTAAACAAGACGATTGGAGGGGATGTGATCGTAAGCACGATGACTGGAATGACTCAGGTTCTTCCTGCGATTCCTGTGGACATAAGCATTCGCATTGCAACTGTCATTTCAAGTCGATTAATAAACCCGTCCACTTAAACAGCGACTGTGTATTGGTTAACTCAGTGGTGTGCACGAAGACTGTACAAAAAGTAGCTGAAGTCGTACTTCCTATTACTGTGTTTGCTGGTTTAGGTGCTCTTGAAGATCTTGTTGCTGTAGATGTTGTGCCTAATCTAGCTGGCGTGACAATGAACGCGAGCGTCATTAGAGACAAAGTTGTTAACATTGGGGTTATCCCTGCAACTATTACGGTAACGATTGCAGGAGTTGCTGCCCCTGTTACTCTTACAACTTCTCTCCCATTCCAAGAGCATACAGATTGTCCTGGTGCTTGTCCTGGAGATACATTGACAGAAACTCCACTTGAAGTAGAAGGCATTTTCGTTCAACCAGGCGTACCAGTCGTTGGAATTACTGGTGTAACTCTTGTAGAAGGTATTTTATTCAAGATCATTCTGCGTACAACACTCACTGTTACTCGCCCGCTTATCGCAAAATCAAATCATCATAACTTTGACTGCTTGCAAGATGTAAATCCGCATCGCTGTGAAACAACAACTACTCCTACAACAATTCAATTTCCAACCCCTCCCGGCGGAGGTCTTCTAGGCGGTGGCGGTGGCGGCGGATTGCCAACACCATAAAATCTATTTACTCTTTCTTTAGCATCTAGGGAAGACTATTCACTCTGCTCAAATCAAACACAAAATAAAAACAGCCGTTTAGTTTATCTAACGGCTGTTTCTTTCTTTATTCACAAGTTTCGAAACCATTTTATCCTTTAAAGGAAATTGAACTGTCAAAAAGAAGAATATTTTTTCTGTTATTTATTTTCCTGTCCCTCTTCCTCGTCATAAGCAATCAATACAATATTCTCTCCAATTTCCTGCCTTAATTCCTTTTCCAGCGACTGCACTTTTTGCAAATGGTTTTCGTTCAGGTCCGCAACAGGAAAACGTTCGTATACACTCATTTTCACGGGCTCCTTTCGTTTATGCTGCTCTTTATTTTGCCCGCCTGCCTGAGCATTATGCAGTCCCGCTGCTCATTTGATTTTTGAATAAATACACGTGTTCCTCAGTTCTTTCCCGTCGACCGATACGTCGTCATGACGCAAAGTGCCTTCTAAATGAAAGCCAAGCTTTTCAGGGATCGCCCGGCTCTTGCTATTTTTTTCATCGCAGCGAATCTCCACCCGGCGTGCCTGTAACACGTCAAAGGCAAAATCCGTGAGCGCGTCAACCGCTTCCGTGATATAGCCGTTACCGCTTTGACGTGTATCAATCCAATAACCGATTTCAAATTTTGGCACGCTCCAGTTCATGCGATGCAAGCCTGTTGAGCCGATAAATTCTCCCGTTTCTTTATTAAAAATGTGAAAGCGCAAATCCTTACGTGTTAAAAATTCAGCATGAGCCTCTCTTACATTAGCCTCCGTTTCATCTAAGCTTTGTTTGTGCTTAGCAAACGGCAGCCAGGCTTGCAGCTCCTCCCTCGAAGCGTTTATTGCTTCATGCACCACTTTTCCATCTCCCGGCTTTGGCATTCTAATGAAGAGCCGTTTGGAGTAAAGCTCACTTGGAAAATCCAGCAAAATCGGTTTCACTTGCATCCCCCCATAATATTCCATCCCTCACAGCACTCTGCTTGAAACGGCATCTATTTCAAAATTATTTCATTAATCTGTCTTCTTATCAACAAATAAAAGAAAAACAACTCCACGCATAGAAACTCATTCCATAAAATTAGTTACTTTTGGGGAATAATATGGATAAACAGTCGAATACTGGTGATTTTCGCTATTCTCTTTGTCTGAAAATACGCTATAATGAACACAGAATTGAGTTTCACAAGAACGGCTACTTTTATTGGATCATAGGGCAAGCGATATATGAAACGGCCAGCTCTTTCAAACAGCTAGAAGCTCCGTAGTAAACCAAAAATAACCTGTCTATTCTGTAAATTATTCTATAATCGGAGGTGCCAATCGTGAAGGAAGAATTAGCCTCGTTTTACCAAATTTTCACGACGACGAAAGAAGCCATCGAGCGCTTTATGGATATGCTTGATCCAGTCATTGAACATGCTAAGGATGACCATGAACGTTTGTATTATCACCATATTTACGAAGAGGAAGAGCAGCGGCTGTCCCGGCTTGATGTACTGATTCCACTCATCAGCAGATTTCAAACTGAACAAAATGATAATGCTTTTTCTCCTAGTAACAACACATTTAATCGCTTGCTGCAGGAGTTAAATCTTGAAAAATTCGGCTTACACAATTTTATTGAGCACGTCGATCTTGCCCTCTTTGCCTTCACAGATGAAGAACGACAGACCTTATTAAAGCAGCTCAGAGTGGATGCTTACGAAGGGTATCAATACGTGAAAGAAAAATTAGCCGAAATTAACAAGCGTTTTGACCATGATTATGAAGACCCGCATGCTCATCATGACGAGAAGCATGATCACTTAGCTGTTGTTCCTGATGCTTCGACTCAAAAACCACAAGCCCAAAAACGAAAAGGTTTTACTGTTGGCAGCTTAATCCAATAGGCCCCGCTAAAAAGAGGAGGAAAAAACATGAATAAATCGCAACTATACCCGGATTCTCCGTTAACAGATCAAGACTTTGCCCAGCTCGATCAAACGGTCATTGAAGCTGCACGCAGACAGCTTGTCGGCCGCCGCTTTATTGAACTGTATGGACCGCTGGGAAGAGGCATTCAAAGCGTCTTTAATGATATTTTTGTTGAGAATCATGAAGCTAAAATGGACTTTCAGGGCTCTTTCGATACGGATATTGAGTCTAGTAAGCGCGTCAACTATACGATTCCAATGCTATATAAAGATTTTGTCTTGTACTGGCGTGATTTAGAACAAGCAAAAGTTTTAGACATTCCGATTGACTTTTCAGCTGCTGCTAATGCTGCCCGCGATGTTGCTATCTTAGAAGACCAAATGATTTTTCATGGTTCCAAAGAATTTGATATCCCCGGCTTAATGAATGTAAAAGGCCGGCTGACACATTTAATGGGGAACTGGTATGAGTCCGGGAGTGCCTTCCAAGATATCGTCGACGCTCGAAATAAGCTTTTGGAAATGAATCATAATGGTCCGTACGCACTCGTGTTATCACCTGAATTATATTCTCTTTTGCACCGTGTACATAAAGACACGAATGTGCTGGAGATTGAACATGTTCGCGAACTGATTACGGACGGTGTATTCCAATCCCCTGTGTTAAAAGGCAAAACAGGCGTTCTTGTTAATACAGGCCGCAACAATTTGGATTTGGCTGTATCCGAAGACTTTGAAACGGCTTATTTAGGAGAAGAAGGAATGAATCATCCATTCCGCGTATATGAAACCGTCGTACTGCGCATTAAACGGCCGGCTGCAATTTGCACTCTAATCGATCCGAAAGAATAAAGGGCTGCGTAACGATGAATAACCGTAAATTTACTGTCGGCTCCCTTATTCCAAATCAGCAGACTGCCGAACCGGTCACGGTCGCATGGCAAACGCAGCAGCCTCCGAAAAAGCAATTAAAAACCAGCATTCGTCTGCTGCAAAATGGACAAACCTTTCATGTGAAGCGTTTCAAAGGCAATTTGTTAGAAGCAGCATTGAAGCAAAATCAGGCTCTTCAATTTAAATGCCGAAAAGGTACGTGCGGCGTCTGCACAGTGAAAGTGATAGAGGGGGCCTCCTTGCTGTCACTGCCAAATGAACAGGAACAAAAGAAGCTAAAACAGTCTTTAACAGAAGGATATCGGTTAGCCTGCCAAGCAGTCATCTATTAAAAAAGCTGTCCCGCGCCTATGGCCGGGACAGCTTCTTGTTATTAAGCATGTAGTCTGTCATTTAAATGGACAAGTTTGTCTTCCACAGAAAATGGCAAGCAGACATCGTGTTTTTTCAGTTCTTTGACGCTAATATCGCGAACAAGCTGCAATGCTTCTTTTTTAAATGTATGCGTGACAAATCCCTCGTTAATTTCACATAGCTTGCGTAAATATTGTACCGTATCCTGCAGCAGCATTTGCTTTACGTAGCTATTTTCCATCTGACAAATCAACTTATGCTGCAACCCTTTGATCACCGCTATTTGATCAACATGCGTCATAATGTTCATGCCATCTTCATCGATAAAACAGAGGGAAACGTACTGCCCTTTTGAAAGATCAACATTCGTGAATACTGGATGAACGTACACTTCCCCCGACACCAACTGAATCATACTCGCTTCTGCCACTCCGCCAATTTTACGCTTGTTCGAAATCACTGTATGAATGTCTTTTAGTCCATGCAGCATGTTCATCATTTGTTTATTCGCTCCGTTCTTCAAAATGATACTTTCATTTTAAAGAAAATGATAATCATTGTCAATTAGTTTTTCATCGGGTCAATTGGTGCGCTCTTTTATCCGCCACTATATTTTATTAGCCCATTCTGAATGTTATTCTCCAGATTCTTCTATTGACTAGCCTAACACTCCACTTTTTCAAACAAAACAGCGGTTCCCACACCGCCGCCGCTCCCTAAAGCGGCGAGTGCATAACGCGCTTCAGGTCTTCTTTGCATTTCATAAAACAGCCGCGTGACTAAAATAGCGCCGGAAGCTGCATAC
Organism: Bacillus sp. PK3_68; assembly: GCF_003600835.1. Lineage (NCBI taxonomy): Bacteria > Bacillati > Bacillota > Bacilli > Caryophanales > Bacillaceae > Bacillus > Bacillus sp. PK3_68. The sequence continues at coordinate 1,413,771 of NZ_NQYC01000001.1, forward strand.
GGGTGTCCTAGAGCAAGAGCTCCTCCTCGGACATTCAATTTGTCGGCAGGGATATCGAGTTCTCGAGCACAGGCTGCTATTTTAACAGCAAAGGCCTCATTAATTTCAACTAAATCGATATCATCCATCCTTAAATGATTACGAGCAAGCAATTGCCGAATAGCTGGTACGGGCGCGATGCCAGGATGATGAGGATGAACAGCGGCTACCTCGCTGTCAACAAACCGCAGCACCGGCCGGAATTGCCGGACAAGTGCCTCTTGCTCTTCCATAATGAGCACCACGCTGGCTCCATCGTGGATGCCACAGCTATTTACAGCCGTCACTGTGCCGTCTTCTCTTTGAAAGACTGCCTTTGCTCTTTTGGCAAGCTTCGCAATATCCCGCTTTTTGCAAAATTCCTCATCAGCTTTCAAGGAACTAGCTGGGATCATCTCCTCTGTGTAAATCCCCTGTTCAAAAGCTGTCCAGCTTCGCTCATAGCTAATTTTTGTCCACTCATCTTGTTCTTCTCGAGAAATAACATAATCCTGAGCTACATATTCAGCAGCTACTCCCATGTCAGGATCGCCTATATGGTCAGGTGCAAAACGGGCACGGGATGGAAACGGAGTGGTGCTTGTACTTTCTGTTCCACCGGCTAAATAGATCTTTCCTGCTCCACCTTGGATGAAATAGGCGGCCATCCGGATAGCTTCAAGCCCGGCACTGCATTGACGGTCAATCGTCAGGCCCGGCACAGAAAGCGGCAGACCAGCCTGCAGACCAGCCAAACGGGCAATATTTCCACCCGGCCCCACGATGTTTCCTAAAATCACATCGTTTACCTCAGCTTCTATTCCTCTTCCAAGATATTGAAGCAGAGGTGCGGCCAGTTCATGAGGCTGCCATGATTGAAATATTCCATTCTTTTTTCCAACCGGTGTGCGTTTAGCATTTACGATCACTGCTTTATAAATGGGAAGACACTCCTTTTTCCAATTCTTCCTTTAACTTTGCCCGGGCAATTTTTCCGCCTGCTGTCATTGGTATATCCTCCATAAAAAACCATTTTCGCGGGATCTTATAAGAAGCTAACTGTTCCTTGCAAAGTCTTTTTAATGGCTGCTTAGTCGCACGGCCTTTAATCACGGCAGCAACGACTTCTCCCCAATAAGGATCCTTCAGCCCGACAACAGCTGCCAGTTCAACTTCCGGATGCAAAGATAACACCGCTTCAATCTCCTCGGGAAACACATTAATGCCTCCATAGAGTATCATGTTTTTCTCCCGTCCTTTTATGTAAAGAAACCCTTCCTCATCACAGTAGCCCATATCATCGACGGTGCTCCAGCCTTGTGAGTCCTGCAATCGCTGCACTCCGGTTGTAGTTACATACCCGTCGCAAACCAGCTCGCTTTTCACGTATATCTTCCCGGTTTCATAAGGAGCAGCTACTTCCCCGCTTTCTTTGCGAATTTGAATAGCCACGCTATAACAGGGCTTGCCAACCGAATCAGGCCTCTCGCTATTTTCCTCATTGGATAAGACGGTCACAAAGCTTAACTCGCCAGCCCCGTAAAATTCGAACATCTTCAGTTGCGGAAACATCCTCCGTATTTTGCTTTTAGAATCTTTTTCCCATTTAGCACCAGACGAAATAAAAGTCAGCGGCTGCCTCACAATCTGGTCCTGTCTTAACAGGGCCTCGATCATTGTAGGTACAAGATAAACAGCCGTAATCCGATAATTTTGAATGACCTGCAAGGTAGCAGACGGCGAAAACTTTTCTAATAAATAAACGGTGCCGCCTAGAAATAACGTACTGATCGCTCCGTAAAGAAAATGGGAATGGATCAGGGCACCTGGCACGAGCGTGTATTCATTTTCTTTCAATCCAAAATCGTGCCTGTTGCATTTAAAACTGGCAAGCCAGGATTGCTGCGAACGAACAAACGCTTTTGGTGCTCCTGTAGAACCGGAAGTAAACCCCATATAAAAAGGAGTATGACCAGCTATCTCTCTCTGAGATCGTTCCTGTATTTGTTCAATTTCATTTGAAATGCTCTCCCAACTGAAAATGGCGGTATCAATAAAATCAATCTTTTTAGATAAACTCTCTGTTGTCACAATCAAAGACGGAGAACAAACACGAAGCCGCTTGTCCAGTTCATCTCTGCTCCATTTCGGATCTAACGGGACAGCTGTCCATCCTGCTGCCGCCGATCCGGCAAATAATTGTAAAAACGGCAGTCCGTTACTCATAAAAATGCCCACCGTCTTGTTTTCCTGCTCTTTTGAATGGAGCCAGCCGGCTGTTTGAAGAACGAGCTGATGCCATTCCCTCCAGCTCACCTCCCGATCCGGTGTTTTCACCGCCAGTTGATCAGGATGGCGATGAACATGCTCGGAATAAATAGAAGTAATAGATGCCATAATGATTCTTCCTTTCTAAATCAAAAAGCGGCTTATCCTGCTTTAACAAACTGTTTGGCAACTGCTGTCGACTTTCTTAGCTTATAGACTAAATAAGAAGCGGCTGTAGCTTTGATTAAATCTCCCGGGATATAAACGAGACTAATTTTAATCGTGTGAATAAGCGACAAATCCATAACGAAAGCTTGAACAGGTATACCAAATAAATAAAGGGTAAACACACCGATAGTTAAATTGATGAGCAAAATCTTTCGTAACGTCCATGCTTGAAAGCGAGAAAGTAAAAAACCAAGCAAAGCTGCTACAATTGGATAGCTGAATAAGTAACCGGCGCTTGGCCCGATGAATACTCCAATGCCCCGCGTCCACCGGATAAAAGCGGCAAGCCGGCAGCTACAAGCAATAGGAAAGTAACCTGACTCATAAACCCAAGTCGAGCGCCTAATACTCCCCAGCGAGAATAACGCCTAATGTTTGCAATACGATTGGTACGGGAGTAAACGATAGCATAATGGGCGGAACCATTCCAAGTACCGCCATTACGGCTACAAATAAGGCTACATAGGTTATTTCTCGGGTCTTCATGTAAATTCCTCCTTATTCTCCTTATCTAGTAAACTAAAAACACTGTCAGTTTATTAGATAGAAAAATAAAAGTCAACCTAAAATTAATAAGGTTTACATATATATTTTTTACGGGCGATAGCTGACAAATCTCCTTTCAAGCTCTCCATCATCCAGCCGCTGCTCACAGAAAGGGATATAAATGTCAGCAAAAAAGCCGTGCCATTCGTTTGATTTTCAAACGGCACAGCTGATTTCTCTCTCTATAAAATAAAATGACCGGTGCCTCCTCAAAAAGAGATCGATTTATTTAAGATGGAACCTTATTTCCTTGGCAGCCTCCTCGGCTATTCTTATGGCTTCCTCTTTTGTATCTGAAGAGGTGATCACATACCCATAACGGTCTCCCATTGATAAAGGAGGCTGCAGCATCTTCCCTTTTTTAGGCTTGATAAACACTTCTTCTACCCCCGGAACTCGCAAGCAACGCTTCTTTCCCGTTACTTTTAACAATTCTCCTTTAGAATCAACAGTTAGATAATGAGTATAAACAAATTGGGCATGTTTTCTCTCCAAATCCGGTTCCTGTCCTACAAATAATTTAATCGTTTCTTCAACCAGGTTAATTCCGTAAGCTACCTCAATCATCCGGTTCATGGCCCCGCCTGATATTCGAGGGTTAATCTCAATTAATTTCCATTCGTTTTTGACTAACCTCATTTCTAGATGACAGGCCCCATTCTTCATCCCAAGACTGTCCAAAACGGAGCTTACTGTTCTAAACACATGATTGTAAAATGACTCTTCCATGTCAGCTAACACGCAGTAGCCAGTAACAATAAACCGTTTAAAATAAGTAATCTCTTGTTCAATCACAGCCACAATATGCAATTTTCCATCATGCACTAGAGCTTCAATTAAATATTGAGGACCCTCTAAATATTCTTCTACTAAAATTTCCTCGTTGCCTTTTTTTATTAATTTTTTAATAGACTCTCTTAATTGTTTCTTATTCCTTGCCAATAAAACGTCTTTTGACCCTGTGGATGTAGGTGATTTCACAATAAGGGGGAACGGTTTCTGTTGTTCATTGAGAAAGTCACTTAAGTATTGATCGGTTGTATACCGCGCAAAATACGGGGATACGGGATGGTCTTTAAGAAGTTCCCGGGTTAGGACTTTATCTTCCATCATTCGAATTGGTTCAGAAGAAACAACGCTCGTGCAAAACTCTTCTGTCAAAGCCGCTGCCACCTGAACAAAAGGGTCGATAAAGCTTAAAATAGCTACTATTTGTTTTCCTTGATTTTGTATTTCTTTAATGTTCTCTACTAATTGATCGTGATCGTCCAACTTTGTTAAGATCATCCGATGAACATCTGGAAATTCAAGCCTTTGCTGCAAAAACTGTTCCCTGTCCGTTAATAATACATTAAAAAATCCCAATCTTTCTGCAGCTTTAATGGCTTCTCTGCTTGATCCGGACTTATTGCTTCCAATAAAAATAAGAGTTCTCATTTGTTATATTCCTCTTCCTGCTATCATAGGTTTTCATTAAGGCTTCATTTTTGTGCTTATATAAACAGGATATAAAAAATAGGAAAATTGGTTCTGCATCACTGACAAAATAGGCAATTTTTTGGTGAGTTGATAGGAGGGGGGATGAAATGAAAAATGGTCTTAGTCGGAATGCTTCATCATCGGAAAGATCCTGAAAAGGTCAGGAGAGCCTATGCTTATGCCGTTGTGGCTAAAGCGGAAGGCATTGATTTTTTTTACTTTACTCCCGGAAAAGTAGATGTAGAGAGAAAGAGAATACAAGGAAAAGTCTATAAGAATGGCCATTGGGTTGATAAGGAATTTCCTTATCCGGATGTAGTGATTAATTCGAGCTCTCCTATGAACGATAAAGCTGCGAGGGTAGTTGATGAGTTATCTTACACTATTCCATTTACAAGCCTCTCCATTGGAAATAAATGGTCTGTGCATAAGCGACTTGAGCGAGGAAAAGACTTTGCCTCTTTTCTTATTCCTACTTATCATTTAACGACTGATATTAGATGGATGGACATGATTGAGCAATATTCAAAGATCATTATTAAACCAGTGTCTGGCCATCAGGGCAACGGAATTATCTTTATTGAAGTTCATGGAAAAGACCGTTATAGAGTGAATAACCAAGGTCATATTGTCATGAATACTAAAGAAGAACTGATGAAGCTTGTCCACTCGAAAATACAGGAGCAAGTCTATATCATCCAGCCATTTATTTCTTGCCAAATAAAGACCGGCCATGTATACGATTTCAGATTGCATGTACAAAAGAATGGAGAAGGAAAATGGGTGATTACCTCTATCTATCCACGGATAGGCAAATTGGGAACCATTACGTCAAATATGGGCAGTGGCGGCTATACCGCTTTTTTAGATGATTTTCTAAAGGCCGAGTTTAATGATTCCTGGTATGATATTAAGCGGGAGCTGGAATGGTTCGCCGTAAATTTCCCTGTCCACTTCGATTCTTTATATGACCACAGTTCTTTTGATGAATTAGGGATTGATGTCGGCATTGATGAAAAAAGAAAATTGTGGCTGTTTGAAGTGAATTGGCGTCCCGGTCCCCCAGTCATTTTTAATTTAGAATTGGATGTAGCCCGAAACGCTATCCATTATGCCGCTTATTTGGCAAAGAATGTGTAGTAGAATAAGAACACCGCCATACGAATAACCAAAATGGCGGTGTTTCTCTTGATTTATAGATAATCTTTCGGAGAGCGTCTATTTGCATTTTGGCTCGATGTCTGGCAAAGGACGCTCTATTAATTGAGAAGGCAGGAATTGAATCGCACAGAAACAGGTCAAGTCCACGGTTAAGCAAAAATTAGTCTCCAGTAACGAAAATACTTCTGAAAATGACGCCACTCTGCATCCATCGATACCTATCGGTTCCAAAACAGATAAAGTTGCACAAGCGCCGTCGGCATGTAAAGTCTTTAAGGTAAAGAAGGAAGAAAGCAGCCAATCGCCCTCTCCCTCCTCCATGCCCTTTCCTACAAACAGGTTTCCCCGGTTCATATATAATAAAAAAGGAAGGCTACTTTTTTCTTTATCCAAGGTAAAGAAAGAGCTCTCATCTTCAAGCCATTCTTCCTCTTTTAATAAGGTTGCCATTAATTCATATATACAACTTTTTGAGACAGAAGAATTGTAGTTACTCAACGTTTTTCCTCCTTTCCATAATGTTTGCCATTATATAGGTTTAAGATGAAAGTGAATATGGCTGGCAGCCTTTAACGCAATTTCCTTTGCCTCGCTCTCCGTCCTGCCCTTCGCTAACACATAACCATACCGATGCCCCATCGACAAAGGAGGGGTTAATGTTTGGCCATTTTTAGGTTTTATATAAATTTCAATGACACCCGGTTCTTTCCTAGCCTCATTTCTTCCGGTTACTTTTAAAAGTGTGCCGACTAGATGAACCGTCATGTAATGGGCATATACATGATTTTTATGCTTCCGCACTAATAAGGGCTCATTCCCTAAATAAATTTTCAATATTTGTTCCACGTAGCTAAACCCGTATGCTTCTTCCACGAGCTTATTCATTATTCCTCCGGAAATACGTGGATTGATCTCAATTAGCTTCCACTCCCCCTCTACCCACCTCAATTCTAAATGACAATTTCCATTTTCTACATCCAACTCACTAATAATTTCCCGTGAGGTTTCAATCAAGCGGTTATACATTTCTTTATTACGATTCAAGACCACGCTATATCCTGTCACAATAAATCTTTTTCTCCTTGTAATCTCCTGTTCGACTACAGCCGCAATGTGAATAGTGCCCTCAAAAACAATCGCTTCAACAATGAACTGCGGTCCTTCAAGATACTCCTCAATAAGAATCTCTTCCCCCGGATACCTCTTACGCAAATATTTGATGCGATTTCTCAGCTCATACTCATTTTCAATAAAAAAAACATCCTTTGATCCAGCGGAGTTAGGCATCTTGACCACAAGAGGGTATCTTCCTTTAAGAAGGCAAGTAACTGGATGAATCGATTCATTTTCTTGAACAATTAAATAATAGGGGGAATACTTTTTTTCTTTTAAACAGGCTCTCATTCGTGCTTTGTTTTCCATTATTTTTATGCTTTCTACAGATAAATTTGTATGACAGAGATGATTTGAAAGCTCTGCTGCAACGTGAACATAAGGATCAATAAAGCTTATAATGCCAACCACCTGGTAGGTAGATCGAATGTTCATTATCGCTTCTTCAATGCTTTCCTTCTGTTTTAAGTTCACAGCATGCATTTCATCCACTTCCGTAAATTCCTTGTTTTTCTCAAGAATGCTCGCCCGATTCGTTAACAGATGGGTAAAAAACCCCATCTCTTTTGCTGCTTTGATCCCCTCTCGGCTCGATCCTGACTGATTCGTATCTAAAAAAATAATCGCTTTCATTTTTCCAACGTGCCTCCATGTAAAGTCCGAATAAATACGTATATTGTACACTTGTCTATGATGCATCTTATTCAATTTACTTTTAAAATGAATAGTCATAAATACTATAAATAGAGATTATTGCTCATCGATAATTAAAAAGGAATATTTTTCATATACAGATAGACAAAGTTACGCACAGATGTCCAAGCAATCAGCTCGAATAGTCATACTATATAATGTACGATCACTAAAAATTAAAGAAAGGAGTAACCCGTTTGAAACCTCTAGCCTTAGAGGCGATATTAACTTCAATGGGAATCAAGCCGGACAAGGCCCATCAAGGCGTGTCTATCTCCAACGTTACCCATAACAAGTTTTATCCAGGAAACCACACGTTATATTTTCGGAGAAGCGGAAGGATATTTCTGGATGGGGAAAAGTTTAAGAAGTTTACAAGTTTTTATATAGTAACCGATTCATCTTTCTCCAACATGGACAAATTAAGACCCGAACAAATTATAATGGTGGACGATGTAATGAAGGCCTTCTTTACATTCACTTCTTACTACCGTCATTTATTTGATATTCCTGTTGTAGCTATCACCGGCACTTGTGGAAAAACAACAACGAAAGAAATGCTTAAACATATTTTACAAAAAGACTGCAAGGTCCAAGCAACCGTTTCCAATAAAAACGCCGGCTGTTACAACCTTCCTTATTTGATGGGTATCGATGAAGAAACGGATGCCGCTATTATAGAAGCAGCCGTCGCCGAACCCGGTCATATGATGGAAACCTGTAAATATTTCTTTCCAACAATGGGTGTCATGACCATGATTGATGTTGATCATACAGATCACTTCCGCTCATTTAGAGAGTATGTAAGAGAAAAAGAAAAATTGATAAGGGGGCTCAATAATAAAGGAACGCTTATTATTAATGCCGATGATCCTCACATTCTATCCATGGATTTCTCTAAATATCGAGGCAAATTAATAACTTTTGGAAAAGATAAACAGGCTGATTGGCGGATAAAAGACATGTATTCTCATAAAAACAAGACCTATTTCAAGGTCAATTATAGGGGGAAATCGTATACGGGATCCGTTCCTGGATTAGGAGAACATAACGTTTACAATGCTGTCGCTTCTATTGCAACAGCCAGAGAAATGGGAATGAAGGTTACCTCCGCTATAAAAAGATTAGCATCCTTTGAGCATTTGAGTTCTCATTTTGAGATTATTGAAGGTCGAAACAAAACCGTTCTTATCGATGATACATGGAAATCGAATCCCGCTTCCTTAAAAAGTGGTTTACTATCTTTAGTAGATATGGCTCGTTCTTCACAAAGAACCATTGCTGTTTTAGGAAGAATGGCTGAACTTGGAATCTATGCGGATGAAGAATATAAAAAAATCGGTCAGCTACTGAAAGAGATAGGAATAGATGTGCTCATTACAAAAGGTTTTTTTGCAAAAGATATTGCCAAGTCAGCCATTCGCGCAGGAATGAAAAAAGACAATATTTATCACTTTTCTGAGGAAGAAGAAATGAAAAGCTTTTTGGACACCTTCTTACAACCTAATGACATTGTATATTTTAAAACTGACGATACAGACCATGTGTTTGACCGGATCATTCGACATTTAAAACGTTGAGAAGTATGAATAGACAACAGCTAAGAAAGGATGCCAGCAAACTAAGATTTGCTGGCATCCTTTCTTTGTAACAAGTTCCTTTCATGAGGCAGCGTGAAAGGAAAAGGGCTCTCTCCTAAAAAAGCTTCGCTAATCGAAATTTTTTCGTGTAAATAAAATGAAGATGTGTTAAAATTGATCAATCATGACCAAATGGTCAAATTGGAAACCGAATGGTTGGGAAAAGAAGATGAACGAAAAGAAACGGAAAATACTCATTACTGCCATGAAGCTTTTCTCTCAAAAAAGCTTTCATCAAACATCGATGCAGCAAGTAGCTGATATATGCGGGATATCCAAGGGCAGCCTGTATACTTATTTCAAATCAAAAGAAGAGCTCCTATTAGACATTTTTTCTTATTATTACCAGCTTCTAAGCGATCAGCTTGCCGCCTCTTCGAAAGATGGTGACACGCCGCGGGAAGTTTTCATTCATGAAATTGCAATTCGCATCCAACATTATTGGAAGTTCCAGGAGTTTTTCCTTATGCAAATGAATGAGTTAAGTGGATTGGAAGATAAGTCGCTGAATCAATATGTTCGCCAGGAAAATGCCAAAATTTTGCGCAGAACAGAAAAAGGAATCGTTTCTGTATTCGGTGAGGAGATCGTTCCGTATGCAGCTGATTTAACAGCTACCTTAAAAGGAATGTTCACTTCATATATGCGTGGGGTGATGGAAGAGGGGAACGCTTGTGACTTCCATAAGCTCGCTCATTTTTTATTTTTTCAGCTTGAAGCAGCAGCTCAGGCACTGATCGAAAAACGGCCGGAGCCATTTTTCGTAACCCCTCTCTTACAGGAGCTCACAGACAGACAGAAGGAAGAAACGGTACATCCGCTCTATATCTTACGAAAATTAAAAGAAACGGCTGCAGCTCAAGAAGAAGCAATCATAGCAGAATCTATAGAAATAATGGAAAAGGAATTGAGAGAATTAAAGCCAAGACCAGCGCTTTTGACAGGGATGATTCGTAACTTGAAAGAAAATGAAGAACTGGCCCCATTGGCCGGGGAACTTGAGAGAATGATTCGTTTATATCCATCGTAACACCGATTTAGTAAGTAAAGAGAGTAAAAAGAAAGCAGGTTGATCCTATGTCACAAAAAAATGTACAACAATTCCCGCTCCTCATTTTAATGGCCAACATGTTCATTGTTATGACAGGCATTGGGCTTGTGATTCCAATTATGCCCACTATCATACATGATTTTGGAGCAGGGGGGAAAACCTTTGGCCTGTTAATTGCTACGTTTGCCTTTGCACAGTTTATCTTCTCTCCGATCGCAGGAGATTTGTCTGACCGGCTCGGTCGCAAAAAAGCGATTGTGTTCGGTCTTATTCTTTTTTCTTTTTCTCAATTTTTGTTCGCTTTTTCCCAGCAGCTAATATTGCTTTACGCTTCGCGTATCTTTGGGGGCATCGGAGCGGCTTTTATGATTCCTTCTATGATGGCTTTTGTTGCTGATATTACGACAGTAGAAACACGGGCAAAAGGAATGGGACGGCTCGGAGCCTCCATGTCACTTGGCTTTGTTGTCGGGCCCGGGATCGGTGGCTTTCTTTCCACACTAGGCTTGCGGGCTCCGTTTTTTATCGCAGGGGCTGCCGCCGCTTTAGCTGTTATTCTCTCTATCTTATTTTTAAAAGAGCCTGAACGTGCGGCGATGCCAATGACATCTAAAAAACGTGATCCTTTATTTAAACAGCTCGCTCTTTCTGCAAAAAAGCCCTACTTTATTCTTTTAATGATGATGTTTACCCTATCATTCGGTCTTGCCAATTATCAAGCAACGATTAGCTTATACACAAATGTCAAATTCGGTTTTAGCCCTTCCGATATTTCTATGCTTATGGTCGTTGGCGGCTTGATTGGTGTCATTGTGCAAGCCTTTGTCTTAGATAGAGTGCTGCGAGTATTTGGAGAAGTCCGTATTATGAACATCATGCTTGTAGTCGCAGCTGCTTCTATGATTGGCTTGTTGTTTGCTACTGGATTCGCTTCTGTTCTTACAGTATCTGCCTTCTTCTTTACTGCCGCTTCCTTGCTTCGCCCAGCTATCAATACAACGGTTTCCAAAATGGCAGGAAGTGAACAAGGCTTTGCGGCCGGAATGAATAACGCCTATATGAGTATCGGCAATATGGTGGGTCCCGCGCTTGCCGGCGCTTTATTTGATATCAATATGGCTCTTCCTTATATATTTGGAGCAGTGATCATTATAATCACGCTTATCATTTGTATGAAATGGGCACAGAGCTTAAAGAGAAAACGCCGTTTACGGACATCTTACCAGCCCCCTTCCGCTCAATAGCAGGCCACCAAAGCGAGGCAATCCCAAAGTGTCTATCACTTATGGAGTTGCCTCGCTTTGGTTTCCTCCGGTGATGGCAAACCGGATAAAAAAAGTGGTTCCTTGCTCACTCGTTTTTAGATCAATAACCGCATGATGCCGTTCAGCTACACTATAGCAAATAGCGAGCCCTAGTCCTGTACCTGTATCTTTCGTTGTAAAGAAAGGAGTGCCAATCGTTTCAAGAAACTCCGGCTTGATGCCGCCGCCTTCGTCCTTTACCTCTAAAACGACCGTATTCTTTTCTGTATATGTTTTCAGCGTAAGTTTCCCTCCAGGGTCCATCGCCTCTAGTCCGTTTAAAGACAAATTTAAAATTAATTGACTAATTTCCTTTTCATCCAAATAAAGTTCGGGACAGTCGCTTAGCTGAAGAGAAACGAACTTGTCGTTCATTAATGCTTCTGCTTGTATTAATGGGTGTAATCCTTCAATCACCGGATTAAGAGGCTGTAGCTTCTTGTCGCTCACCTTATTCTTGGCTAAATTAAGAAACTCAGTGATGATTGAATTAGCCCTATCTAATTCTCCGAGCATTAAATCAACATACTTCACCATTAAATGCTCTGGATCACTCTTTGACAGCTCTAAAAATCCTCTGACGGTTGTCATTGGGTTTCTAATTTCGTGGGCAATGCCAGCGGCCATTTCCCCCACTAAATATAGGCGGTCCAACCGCGCTACCTCGCTTTCCAACCGCACGCGCTCCGTAATATCGGTAATAGCACTTAACACACATTGTTCTCCCTGGATCTCAAGGATCTCTGTCGACAACAGCCCATGCCTGATCATCCCTGCTTTTGTTTGATATTGAATTTCTGCATTGCGAACACATTCACCATTTTTCAAGTCATCTCTTCCTGTGAGATTTAAAACAGGAACGGTTTGATTAAGTATTTCTTCATATGAATAACCAGTATGGTTCAACCAGCTCGCATTTACATCAATATACTTTCCGTCCCTTAACGTACGAAGCTCGATTAAACAAGGACTTGATTGAAAAATTTTATAAAAATGTTCTTTGGATAGTCGCAAAGCTTCGGCCATTTTTTTACGTTCTTCGATTTCTTTTCGCAGTTGTTCATTTGCCTGTGATAATTCCTGTGTTCTTTCCTTCACTAGCTTTTCTAAAAGGGCATATTGCCGTTTTCGTTCTTTTTCCATCTTCTTTCTTTCTGCAATATTACGAATGGAGCAGACAAAAAGATATTCATCTCCTATCTGAGCCTCGCCAATTTGGATTTCGACTGGTATGTCTTTCCCCTCTTTATTTTTGACAACAGCCTCAAGCAGCTGGCCAGTCATTTCTCTGACATAATCCATCAGCTGAGGAGAAAAGCCGGGCAAAAGATTAACCATATGCTTTCCAGGAAGATCATCCATTGAATAGCCAAACATGCGTGTAATAGCCGGGTTAACCGATAAAATACACCCTTGTTCATCAAACGTAATAATCGTATCAAGCAATGTTTCACCAATGACTCTCGCCAATTCTTCATTTTTGCGCAAATCAAATGTCGTGCGTTTTAATTTTTCATTTACTTTTTTCAGCTCATTTTGACGCCGCAATTCACTTTCGTGCTTCAGTTTTTTATGATTTTGATAGATTTTAACAAACTGTTCGACCTTTAGCTTTAAAGTTTCTGGATGAAATGGCTTGAATATATAATCTACTGCACCGAGTCCGTATCCTTGAAGCACATTTTCCATCGTTTGATTGATCGCCGTAATAAAAATAATGGGAATATACTTAGATCGTTCTCTTGCTTTAATAAGATTAGCCGTTTCAAATCCATTTAATCCCGGCATTTGCACATCGAGCAAAATAACAGCAAAGTCCTGTTTGAGTACATACTTTAAAGCTTCTTCACCTGAATTTGCACATACAAGATGGTAGTCCGGCGAAGCGAGGACAGCTTTTAGCACGAGTAAATTTTCAGGATGATCATCAACCATGAGAATATTCACCTTTTGTTGGTGGGCTTCTTCTTCAATTGTCCACTCTTTTTCCTCACTGCTTGCCGGCATTACCTGGGTAGATAAAGAACTATTGGATCTTTCTGTATATTTTTTCAAACGGATCCACTTCCTCATAAAAATTTGTAATGCTCGTAAATTTAATTCCTTCTTTACTGCCAAGTCCGAGAATGCCTGATTGGACTAAACTTTCATGAAAAAGATTATAAACACGATTTTGAAGCAATTTATTAAAATAGATCATGACATTGCGGCAAATAATAATATGAAATTCATTAAATGAACGATCGGCCGCCAAATTGTGCTCGGCAAAAATAATGTTTTTTGCTAAAAATGGATGAAAAGCTGCTTTTTTTTGTTTAGCCGTATAGTACTCTGAAAAAGCACTCGTTCCTCCCGCTGCTAAATAATTTTTTGTATATAATTGCATTTTCTGCAACGGAAATTCTCCATTTTGAGCATAGGTTAGTACAGTTCTGTTCATATCCGTCGCATAAATTCTTGTTTTCTCATATAGGCCTTCTTCATACAAAAGAATAGCCATAGAATATACTTCCTCTCCGGTTGAACAGCCTGCATGCCAAATCTTGATTGAAGAGCAATCTCTTAAAAACGGAATGACTTTTGTTCGAAACGATAAAAAAAAGCTTGGATCACGAAACATTTCCGTGACATTAATTGAAAAGTCTTCACATAACTTCTCCATCACCGAAGAGTCATGCAATACTCTTTCCTGCAACCCCGAAATACTTGTTACTTTTTCTGTTCGCATCCTATTCCAGATTCTGCGTTTTAAAAAGGGAAGCGCATAGTTTCTAAAATCGAATCCGTAATAGCGGTAAATCCCTTCAAGCAATAAATCTACCTCTATACTTTCCAGTTCTTTATGCGGCAGACTATCGTTTTGCTCTTCTTGTTCTATTGCTTTGTTCACCCGTATTCCCCCGCCTATCTGTATAACCATACTTGAATAATAGAAAAGAGCTGTTCTAGATCGATTGGCTTGCTGATGTAATCTGAGGCCCCTGCATCAATACATTGCTTTCGATCATCTTTCATCGCTTTTGCTGTAAGAGCGATGATCGGCAGATGCTTAAACTCTGGTATTCTTCTTATCGACTGGATTGCCTCAAAACCATTCATTTCAGGCATCATAATGTCCATAAAGATTAAATCAACAGCTGGATTTTCTTGTAAAATCCCAATCCCTTCTCTACCGTTTTCTGCAAACATTACTTCCACTTGATAGTTTTCGAGAGCTGCTGTTAACGCAAAGATATTTCTCATGTCGTCATCTACGATAAGTATCTTTTTGCCTTTGAGCAGCACCTGTCTTTCAAGATCTTCTTTTCTCTCCCCTTCACTCACGGGCACTGAAAAAGCAGGCTCAGAGGGAAATACACTTTCTTCCTTCTCACTCTTCCCAGCCGCCGCCTCCATTGCATAAATAGAGGTCTCTAAATGTTTTGCTTCCTGATAATTGGGTAAATATAATGTAAATACGCTTCCCTTATGTTCTATGCTTTCTACCTCAATAAAGCCGCCTAACAAATGGGCAATTTCTCTACTGATGGAAAGACCTAAGCCCGTTCCTCCATATTTGCGGCTAATTGTGCCATCCGCTTGTTTAAATGCCTCAAAAATAAACTCTAAATTTTCCTCTGAGATTCCAATGCCAGTATCCTTAACCGCAAAACATATCTCCATATTAGAATGGTTATCCTTCATGCTTTGAATCGTTAGGGACACGGTTCCTTGCTTAGTGAATTTGAAGGCATTCGATAGCAGATTTTTTAAAATCTGTTGTAACCGCTGCTTATCCGTACGAATAATCTCGGGAAGACCAGCAGCGAGTTCAACATAAAATTGAATATTCTTCTTGCGGGCCACAGGTGTAAATTGCGCATTTACAAAATCTTTAATGTCGCTTAGCTTTACATTTTCGAAAATAATTTCCATTTTTCCTGCTTCAACTTTTGCTATGTCCAATATGTCATTAATTAAATTCAACAGGTCCTTTCCTGAAGAAAAAATAGTCTTTGCATACTCTATTTGTTCAGTTGTCAGATTATTTTCGGCGTTATCAGCTAGCATCTGAGCTAAAATAAGCAGGCTGTTTAGAGGTGTGCGAAGCTCGTGGGACATATTGGCAAGAAACTCTGATTTATATTGAGAGCTAATAGTCAACTGCTGGGCTTTTTCCTCTAGTTTTTTTCTTATTTTTTCTAGCTCCCTCGTTTTTTGTTCAGATTGTTCATATTGCTCTTCAAGCTGTTCATTCACCGTCCGCAGCTCTTCCTGTTGCAGCTGAAGTTCTTCTGATTGGCTTTGCAATTCCTCATTTAATGCTTGAAATTCTTCAAGCAGCTTTTCTACTTTCGTATGATTTAACGTTCTGTTGATGTTCATGCCCACATTTCCGATCACTTCCTGGAGAAACAGCTGTTCAAGCCGGCTGAATGTGTTGAAAGAAGCAAGTTCAATGACAGCCAATACTTCACCCTTAAATTCAGCCGGCATAGCTATCACATGAGCCGGGGCTGCCGAACCAAGGCCCGATTTAATTTTTATATAATTTTCAGGTACCTGATCAAGGGAGATTGTGCGATTTTCTGCGGCACACTGCCCAATAATACCTTCGCCCAAGTAAAAGCATTCTCCTTCTATTACGGAATGAGGATCTGCATAAGCAGCAATCTTCCGTAATTTTTCTAGGCCTCCCTCATACTCCTTTATGTAAAAAACACCATAATTAGCTCCCGAAATGGCGGCAACCTTATTGATGAACCATTGAGCTAATGTTTCCAAATTATCTATTCCAGGATACATATGGGCAACTTCGGCAATTTTTGTGCTTAACCAGCTTCTTTCCTCTGCTTCGTTTTTTAATTGTTTTTCCTGCCGAGCATGAATTTCAAGAGATTGGGCCATTTCGTTAAAGGCAAGAGCAATTTCCCCGATTTCATCTTTTGTCGTTACTTCTATACGCGGAAGTTGATCTGAACGATTAAAAGCTACTTCAGTCATAACAGAAGTCACCTTTTGCAGACTTCCCGTTATGCTTCGTAAAATCCAAGTCATGATAGTTAAGCCGACAAGGAAAACAGCCACCACATAGATGAAAATGATTTGGTTTGTCCGTTTGTACGTTTCCACAGACTTTTTCAGTTCTGCATCGATTGTTTTCTTCTGAATGTTTTGCAGTTTTTCAGCAATGTTACTCATCTCTTCTCTAATTTTTCGGCTGTCATACCAAAATATTTTTAGAAGCTCTTTATCCTCTCCAATGTTTGTTGACGCGTCTGTTTTTTTCTCTAAAGCACTATATTGTTTGCCCAGTCTGTTTAAGTCTTGGATTAAGTGTTGGGACTGTTCTCGTTTATCCAATTTTTCGAGAGAAGTAATCGCTGCATGCACATTCACCATCGCTTGATCTCTGTTTTTTTCTAGTTCTTTTACTAATTCTTCCGGTGGATTGGATATAAGCCCTCTTGACTCCCTGCTGAACACATTTAATTCATCTTGAATCGTATTAGCCAAATCAAGCATCTCATAATTTTTAACAGCGACATTTGCATTTAGGCTAAGTTGATTCATCATAAACATAAGAATAAAATACGAAAGGATGAATAGCCCAAAAAGAAAACCAAATCCGATATAGAGCTTTGTTTTAAGTTTCATTGCTTTCCCTTTCCCTATCAGCCATTTAGCCTACATATCTCAATAAAGAAAAAACAGACGATTCCTAAGGCTACTTTAGCAGGAGTGATTAATTATATGATAAGTCCATCAGTTACAATTTTCAAACAGATTTTCCAATTATCAACTGTTATTTTGTTATAAGTGAACAAAAAATAAAAACAATACCAGGTAGCTTTTGTCGATAAGCGACAAAACAAGTCCTTTCATTTCCATACTTTAAAATGGCCCATTATTCATCGGATTGCCTTACACGCCTAAAAAACCGGAACTCGGTTAAATGTCGAAAATAATCGATGCACACGACCTCGTATATCGATTCCCATTTCTTCCTCTACATGAATGACTAGCTGGCGAGCAAGGCGATTTGCTTCCGTGGTCATATTCTGTCTTAGGAGCAATTTTATATAGTCAAAATAGACCTCTTCCTGATAAGGATCTTTTTTAATGAGCTTTTCAAAATAGGTAAAACACTTCTCGTATTCTTCTTGCTGTTCATAATACTGAGCAAGCGTGCGGCATATTTTCATAAATAGAGACCGCATATTCTCTCGTTCCGCTTCTACATAATGCTCATACGGATACTCTTCAAGATAGTCTCCTCTATACAATGCTTCTGCTGCAAGCAATTTCTTTATATTCACTGGAGAATTCGCTTCCCTTCCTGCAGAAGCTAATTGACAAAAACGTTCAATATCCAAATCTATTTCTGTCGTATGGAATAGATAATGATTATCCGAACGACTAATAAATCGGGAATGGCCTCCTTTTTTTAGCGGGGGCTCAAGCGCCTTTCTTAAAGTTGATACAGTTACATGCAATTGGTTTTGAACAGACTCTAATGATCCATTCGGAAAAAGAGCATCAAGCAGAATATCTTTTTCTATTTTCTTATTTCGGTAGGTAACAAGGAATTGAAGCAAACGGAGGCTGGATTTTCTCTTAATGATAACCGGCTGTCCTTTATAAAAGATCTTCAGTGAACCAAGTGTTTGAATTTCAAGCGGAACCTTCTGTTTCTCTTTAACGATTACTCCCTCAACTGCTTTTATCCCAGCTTCTTCCCAATAAAAGTTATGCTCTTTGCATAGTTGTACAAACTCTGTGGTCTTTTGTTTTTCTCGCACCCTGTCATTCTTTTGACGATACAATTCAATCTGTGATTTGATGACTGTACAACGATAATAGGCGAACAATTCAAATGCACGATAAGCCTCCATCAAACAATTCTCAGCCTGTTGCCATTGCTTCCCCTCTATGTAGCTAAGACCCAACTCTCTATTGGACCAGCCAATATCAAAATTAATATTGTATTCTTCGGAGATGTCCACTGCTTTCTTTCCCCATTTAATCGCCCCATTGAGGTCTCCTCTCATGCGAAGCATCCGCCCCATCGTTGTATAAATAAAAAATAATGACGAGCGATCGTACTTCTTAGCAATTGTTAACGCTTGATGAATGTGGAGGTCTGCTTCATCCAATTTTCCCTCATCCAGACAAATAGTAGCGATCGTATCGAGCGCATGAAGCTGGGTATGTTTATGACCATATTTTTCTGAAATAAAAAGGGATCTTCTCACATTTTGCAATGCCTCTTTATACTCGCCAAAATATCGTTGAATTTCAGCGAGCAGATTTAAATTCAAAGCTGTCATTGGCCTATCTTGAAAACGCTCGGATTCCTGCAAGGATTCTAAAAACAGCTGTTTCGCTTTCATCAGGTCACCGTGCATAAGAAAAATAGTCGCCAGCCGATGCTGAAGACTGCATAACCATAATTTATTGTTTTTCTCTTTTAAGAGCGCCATGTTCTTTTCAAATTGAGCAATCAGTTGTTGAATGATGGACAGTGGTACACAGCGAATGAGAAACAGCGTATTGTTGGCAATGTTTTTCTCTAGTGTCATTTCCTCCAGCCAGCCGTCAAGAAAAACCATTGATTCAATCGGATTATAGCGATGGCTAATTAATTCCATCAGCCGGGCAGCCGCTGGATAATCTTTGCCGATTACCGAATAAACGAAAGCATAAACAAATTGGTATCTTGATTCATAAATAGCTGCCAGCTTCAGCTGCTGTTCCTGAAGGGTGATGGAAGAAGCACGTTCTTTATATTTTTGATAGAGAAATTCGCGAAACAGCCCATGATATCTAGTCGTTCCCTCGCCCTCACTGGCAATGAATAGATGCTCACGCTGCAATTGCTGCAAAATATGCTTAGAATCTTTTCTCCCTAACAGCTCATCAATTATTTCTGGGTTGAGTTCAGGCAACAAGCTCGTCTCACATAAGAATTCTTTTATTTCTTCAGACTGAGCTTCAAACACCTCTGAGGAAAGGTAGTCATAAATGTCTTGAACGTGCGGAAATTGTGTCCAGAATTGAGCTCGTTCTTTGGCAGCCATTTTACTGATAATACCTAATATGAGCTGATAGCTTGCAATCCAACCTTCTGTTTTCTTGTATATCAATTCTAATTCATGGGGCTCTAACTTTAATTGATGGGCCGAATGAAAGAATTCCTCCGTTTCAGCAAGAGTAAACGCAATATCATCGGTTGTTAACTCTTTATATTTGCCTTCAGTTTTCAACCTGGAGATAGACAAATTAGGACGAACTCGACTAATGATAATAAATCGAATAAAGGGAGAACAGTGCGCTAACAACTCTTTCATAACCGCCTTAATTTCCGGACTCTGATTGACCGATTGGTAATCATCAAAAACAATGCATAGCGGCTCTTTCTGGGCGGTTAAAAGTAAAAGCAACTCTTCAAACTCGGCTTCTGTACTTTCGGGAGAAGTGTTGGCTGTCGGTCTCTTTTTATGCAGCTTTTCCATAATTCCTGCCTTTAAATAGCTTATAAATACATGCTTATAACGGTCAGAGCCTGTAAGGTTATACCAGACAGCAGGAATCTTTTTTTCATGGATGTAACTAGCTACAAGTGTGGTCTTCCCATACCCACTATCTCCAATAATTGAAATCAGAGATGCTGGTTTCAGGCACTCCAGCTCGGAGAATAAGCGGCCGCGCTGAACAATCGGAGAGTATACAGGCATTCTTAATTTTGTCTCTATCCATTTCATTCTACTATCTCTCCTTTAAGACAGAATTGTAACCGTTTTAATTTTTATCATTGTAAGAAAGAGGAGTTTATTTGTAAGAACGTAGTAAGAAAGATATTTTAATATTCAGTCTATAGTATTTTTTTTATATTTACAATCTACTTTACAGGAGGAAATGAAGATGTCAATTCAAACAGAAAAAGCCAAAACAATTGCTGAAAATTTAGTTGAATGGGATAAAAAACATTACTTCCATCCAACCACTCCACTAAAAGATCAACAAGCGAATGGACCTGCGCACATTTTTACAAAAGGCCATGGCATTCATGTAACCGATGTTCACGGCAATCAATTTATTGATGGGGTTTCATCATTATGGAACGTAAACATTGGCTATGGGCGCAAGGAACTTGCTGATGCAGCCAGTGAGCAAATGATGACTCTCGCCTATGGATCGTCATTCTTCAATAATTCTCATGATGTCGTTATCCGTTTGTCTAAAAAACTAGCAAGTTTGGCATCTGGAAACTTGAATGTCAGCTTTTTTACCTCAGGCGGTTCGGAATCAAATGAAAGCGCCATCAAAATTGTCCGACATTATTGGAAGATGAAAGGACAGCCGGAGCGCAAGAAAATTATCGCACTGGAAAGAAGTTATCACGGGGTCACGATGGGAGCAACAAGTGCAACGGGTGTGCCAGAATTTAAAAATATGATTACCGCCATCGCGCCGGACTTTCTGCATGCACTGCCTTATCAAACGGAATGCGAACGCGGTGATAAATCAGCCCCAGGCTATGAACGCAGTATTAGAGGATTGATTGAAAAAGAAGGACCTGAAACAATTGCAGGAGTTATCCTCGAACCTGTCCAAGGTGTCGGCGGTATACAAATCCCGCCTGAAGGCTATTTGAAAGCTGTGCGCCGGCTATGTGACGAGTATGGCATTTTAATGATGACAGATGAAGTCATTACAGGCTTTGGCAGAACCGGTAAAATGTTTGGCGTCGAACACTGGGATGTCGTCCCTGATTTAATGTCGGTTGCTAAAGGAATTACAAGCGGCTATATCCAGCTCGGGGCTGTGATGATGACCGAACAGCTGCGAGATGAATTAGCTGAACTGTCTGATAACGTTTTCTTCCATGGTTTTACTTACAGCGGCCACCCGACTGCCTGTGCTGTCGCTTTAAAAAATATTGAGATTATTGAAAATGAAGGCCTTGTTGACAATGCTAAACAAATGGAAAAAGAATTGCTTAACGGATTACATTATCTGCAGGACACTCATAAAATTGCAGCTAAGCCCCGAGCTCTTGGCTTAATGGGAGGAATTGAGCTTCTTGCTGATCCAGACAGCGACACAGCGTTTGATCCGTCTGTATTTGCAGCGCCAGCGGTGGTAGAAGAGTGTGCCAAACGAAATCTCATCTTGCGCCCGCTCATTTTTGGAGGATTGAACGTAGTAGCCATTGCTCCGCCTCTCATCGTGAACAAGCAAGACATTGAGACGATCATTCATACGCTGTCTGATTCAATCAAAGCATTTGAACAAAAAGTTTTATAAGCTATTTAACTAGTAAAATAGCTGATCAAGACATTATCGCAATAAAAAAGCTCGTTTATCTTTCCAATTGGTCAGTAAATGTCTCGTTTAGATTAGTCAACGAGCGTTACTGGCCAATATTTTCCAGAGAGGAGAAGCATAATGAATGAATATAATTATTCAGCAACTGAAACGAATGGAATCCAAGCCGAGGCATCAGCCCATTCATTAAAAAAAGTTTTAAAAACGCGTGATTTAGTTATTTTTGGCATGGTATTCATGGCACCTGTTTCAGCCCAGACACTCTTTGGAGAACTGACCCAGCTATCCAAAGGACATGCGGTACTCTCCTATGTAGTAGGATTAGTGGCTATGATTTTCACCGCTTTTTGTTATGGAAAAATGGCTGGCGCTTTTCCAAAGGCTGGTTCCACTTACAGTTATACTTCCCAAGCCATTCATCCGCAACTAGGCTTTATGGCTGGATGGGCGATTTTACTCGATTACTTACTAATTCCGATGCTGCTTTATAAATTAAGTGCTGTCTTTCTGATGGAGCTCATTCCCTCTGTCCCCTTGTGGATCGTTCTATTGATTTTCGTCGTTCCAGTCACATTAAGTAACTACTTTGGCGCCCGCGTTACCTCGCGTGTGAATATGTATATGATGCTGCTCATGTTCTTCAGCCTCGCATTATTTATCGGCTTTGCTGTCAAAAGCATCATTTCTTCAGGCGGAATCAGCAGTCTTTTTTCTTTACAGGGGATCTATAATCGGGATACTTTCTCAATGAATTCACTGGTTACAGGCGCCTCGATTGCTGTCCTTTCCTATTTGGGATTTGACGCCGTAACAACTATGTCTGAAGATTCTAAAGTTACAGGAAAGATGGTCGGCCGCGCCGCTATTCTTTCTTTGTTAATCAGTTCCTTCTTTTATATATGTCAAGTATATTTTGCTACACTTGCAGCGCCAGACTTCACTTCATTTGCCTCTCAGGAAACAGCTTTTTTTGAAATTGCTACCGCTGTCGGCGGCAGCCCCCTTGCCACCATTTGTACGTTGATTATTGCCGTGTCGGGAATATCAACTGCTTTGGCCGGACAGGCATCCGCTTCTCGAATCTTATTCAGTATGGGTAGCGACAAAATGCTGCCGGATTTTTTTGCCCGGCTGCATCCGAAATATCAAACGCCCGTCAACAGTATTGCCTCATTAGCAATAGTCGGCTATATTGGTGCTGTTTTCATTCCTTTATCCGTTCTTTTCCAGCTGATTGTCATAGGAGCCCTCTTTGGTTTTGTTTGTGTTAACCTTTCAGTCGTCAAAGAGTTCTACTTTCGTCGGAAAGAAAGGCAGGGATGGCAATTCATCACCAATTTGTTATTTCCGCTGCTCGGTCTCTCTGTCTGCGTTTACATTTTCTTTGGTATTAGCCCGATTGGAAAAACGATTGGTTTCATCTGGTTGTCCGCTGGTTTTTGCCTGTTAATGTACACCTTGAAATTTCTAAAAAGAGAGATTTCTATCTTTGAAAACCTGTAAATATAAAAAGCTATCTCTGAAAAGAGATAGCTTCAGTTTGTCGACAAAAGGGGTTCGGAATAGTCTTATTCCGAACCCCTTTTGATTTTTCGGTAGTTTTAAAGCCATTCGAGAGAAAGATAGACCTCTCCGAGGTCATCATTTAAGCCATTTCTGGTTCTCGCCAAGTCCAGCTGGCCATTTTCTTGAGATTCATGGCAGCGAAAGTAAGCATCGCTTGCATCGACAATTTTTTAAGTCCCCTTAACGTTGTCCAACGCATGCCATGCTTTTCTTTTGCATCTGCGAATACACGCTCAATCGTTTCTTTTCGCTCCGCATAAATCGCTTTAACTTCTTCGTGGTGGCGAAGATGGTCGGCCTCTTCCATATATTTCTGCCAAATATGGCGTGTCACCACTTTTTGATGATCTCTGCTTTCCGTGCATTTAGCTAAAAAAGGGCAGGAGGTACAAACCTGTTTGGGTGATCTGTATTCACGATAGCCTTCCTTATTCGTCGTTGAGTAATTCAATACTTCCCCTGCCGGACAAAGGTAACAGTCAAAATGTTCATCGTACACATAGTCATGCTTTCTGAAGAAGCCCTCTTTTGTGCGCGGCCGTGTATAAGGCAAAGCAGGTGTCATGCCGTTTTCCATTAAATAACTGGCAATGGCAGGTGTTTTGTAAGCTCCATCTGCACCAACAGCTTTAGGTTTTCCTACCTTTTCTATCACTTTCTCCATTAACGGCTCTAAGATCTGGCTGTCATGTGTGTTGCTTGGTGTGACCATTGTGCCAATTACGAATCCCTTACGGTCTGCGGCCGCGTGAAAGGAATAGGCAAATTGTTTGGTTCGTTCGTCTTTAACGTAGTAGCCACTGTCCGGATCGGTTGTACTTTCCTTGATTTCTTTCGTTTCTTCTTTATCGAACTTATCTGGCGGGAACGGCTTTTTTCCATGATCCTCTCGGTCCTGATTAATCTCTTCTTGGAGGCGTTCCTGATACGCGCGTGTTTCTTTGCGAACCATTTTCTTTTCAAATTTACGCTTATTCGCGCTAGCTTTTACATGAGTGGAATCCACAAAAACGTGCTCCGCACTAATGAGCTTTTTCTCGGCAGCTATTTTTAAGATACGATAGAAGATCTGTTCAAACAGGTCGGTATCTTTAAAGCGACGCTCGTAGTTCTTACCGAAGGTAGAGAAATGCGGCACTTTATCATGGAATCCATAACCGAGAAACCAGCGGTAGGCCATATTCGTTTCCACTTCCTCGATCGTCTTGCGTATGGATCGAATGCCAAAGGCATATTGGATAAATATTAGTTTAATTAAAATAATTGGATCAATGCTTGGGCAGCCCACTTCCGCATACAATCCTTCCACCAAGTCATAAATAAAAGAGAAATCCATCGCTGCCTCCATTTTACGGACCAGGTGATTCTCTGGTACAAGCTGGTCTAGAGCGATCATTTCTATTTGATTCCGTTGGATTGGATTGTTTTTCGAAAGCATCTTTCTCACCTCAAGCGTTTGATCTATTTATTTTAAAACAGGTATGGTTGTACGGCTACTCTAACTTTGTAACCCCTGTTGATTGAAATGGATGGCGCAAAGACTCCTGCGGGATCAGCGGGACAGGTGAGACCCCGCAGGCGCTTTCACGGCGAGGAGGCTCACCGCCCGCCCCGCGGAAAGCGAAGCGCCTGGAATGGAAATCAACAGCCCCCATTCACAAGCAAAATAAAAAGGACTGTAGACAAACTCTAGAATTTCATTGAGTTTGTCTACAGTCTGAAGCTATCTCTGAAAAGAGATAGCTTTTTATATACTTTTAAAGCGGACGTTTGCTCCTGAACCCAGCTCTTAGAGCGAGATGTTTTCTTCTATTTGAATGTCTTCAGTGGTTACATACGTGCCGGCAATAAAATCATGGATGGCGCGCTTGTCATCCCGCAAGCCGACCATGAAGGCGCTGATAATAAGGCCAATACCTAAAGTTAATACGTAAACAAGGCCGGCGACAATTGTTCTCAGCAACATAGCACCGATTCCTAGTTTTCCCCCATTTACTTTAGCGATACGGACGCCCATAATTTTTTTCCCCACCGTATAGCCGGACCAGACAACAGGGATAATTAAAGCGTATACGAGATTCAATATATTCGTAAACGTATCGCCATCCCAATCTCCTGTAATAAAATAACTAATAATGGATAAAGGAACCCCAATAATAAGTGCATCTAACAAATTGGCAGCTAATCTTCTCCAAAACCCTGCTGGTTGTCTAATCATTGAATGCTCTCTCCTTTTTTGTGATTAACTTTCTCTCTTTAATAATTCAATTATATTACGATTGCCTGTCTCAATTGCATACATTAATGCCGTCATGTTGCCGCTGTCTCTATACGTTGGATCAGCTCCTAGTTTTAATAGAGCCGCCACTGTAGATTCATCTTCGCTAAAAACAGCGTGCACTAAAGGAGTCGTCTCATCTTCTCCCTCACTTTGATAATTCGGATCTCCTCCTGCTTTTGCCAGACGTTGCACCATCTCTGCATTCCCTTGCTCGGCCGCCTTTGTAAAAGGAGTCATGCCATAATAGTCTTCCTGGTTAGGGTCTGCTCCAGCTTTTAGCAACTCATCGACCATTTCTTTATTATTATCAAGCACAGCCCAATGAAGCGGCGTATATCCTTGATTATCCATCGTGTGAACATCTTCGCCTTTTGTAATAAAAGCAGCAACTGCAGCTGTATCTCCCTTTACCGTTGCTTCAATAATTGGCGGAATAGGCTCTGCATGAGCTTCCTCTTCTTCATAATTTTCATAGTCATCGGAAGCGATAAATTCATCAAATTTCTCGAAAGCATATATCATACCAGCCACAAATAAACCGAAAATCAGGGCAATCACTGGTATCCAGAGCCAAACGACCTTCGATGCTTTTCTTACAATAACTGTTCCCTCAGGCTCATTAAAGAACAAAGCAATCTCATTTATTCGTTTCGGCAAAGGCGGATGAGTAGAAAGAATCTCACTCAGCCAGACGAAAAAACCCGCTTCATGATTGATTTGATCTAAATATTCATCTCTATTCACCTGTTCGTAAAGCGTCTTACCGACCGCAAGGATAGTTAAACTCTTTTTAGCCGCCTCCCTATTATCTATATAATATGCAGCGTACCGGTCACATGTGTATTCACAAGCCCGTAAGTATAATTCAGCGATGCCCGGAATCCACATAGCAGGCAGAATAAACATTGTTTTTGACAGGTGATTTCGCTTAATGTGAGCCAATTCATGCGCGATAACAAACGTTAATTCATCACTATTTTGTTTCTCTGACAGTTCAAAAATCTCAGAGTATAATACAACCATGCTCCGTCCAAAAAAACGGGTGGCAAATGCATTCAATACGCCCTGAGACTCTAGGACATATACGTCAGGCACATGTGAAATCTCCATTTTTCGGCATAGTTCTTTTACTTGCTCATATACTTGCGGAAATTGTTTCTCTGTCAACTTGACAGCATTCGTCCGTATATACCCAATCGATAGGGCGTGCAAAAATAGCGAAATGGCCATCAAGACTAAAATAATTACAATACCCACAATAGAAATGATTAAACTGACATACGCAATAAGGCTTATAAGAAGAACAAACCAAAAATATTTTTGCTCATTTTTGTGGATGAGGCTTTTAAGTGGTACATCTTGATTCATTAGATTGTCGTAACTCCTTTATTTATCATCATCTTAGAATAACAGTGAAGGGAAGAATATACTATAGGAATATAGTGGTATATTTGGTTATAATATAGAAGAAAGGCAGACAATAAGTCTGTACTCACCATGGATAATCAGGCTCACTGCTATTCGTTTCAAACTATTTAAATAGTTTGATGAACACACGACTAATTTACTAGAGAGACAGAGCCATTCTGCCTCTGCACTTTTATAAGCAGAACGAGGAGTTGGTGAAGAATAAACGCTGATTCCTGTATTCCTTGCCAATATGATTGCCCGCATCATGTGGAGAGGATGACTGACAATGGCAAAGCTGGGCATCCCTTGTCTCCTTCGCAGGCTCTTTGCACTGCTTAAGATCTTCTTCAGCACTTCTTGATTGTTCATCAATTAAGATAGCTGCAGGGTGCCCATTATGCCCCAGCACATACTCCCCCACCGCTTCTGCCTCGTCCATAACAGTGTGACTTCTTCTTCCAGCGGTAAGAACAATAGCCATTACACCATTGTTTTCATACAGCCAAACAGCAGAATGCCTTAATCACTTAGCTCATGTCTTTTTTTAACAAAATCATCCCGCTGATCACATAGACAAGGGATGCCAAGTAAAAGATCGTTCCGATCGTGAGGAAGTCAACGATATATCCCGTTAAAATGACCGCCACAGCTGCCCCAATCGACGTCCATGTATGATAACTGCCAATTTGCTTTCCTGCTGTCTCCTTCATAACGTGACGGGCAAGTGCTGTTTTTTCCGTATTTTTCTGCAAAGCACCGAGCAGACCCATGACAATTTGCAGAATATATACTTGCCATGCTTCGGTAACAAGCGGAAAAAACAATAGAGTAACAGCCGTCCCCCATGTATACGTAACAAGCAGCACTTTATCGCCTAGCTGATCAGCCATTTTTCCAATCATCGGATAAGCTAGAGCAGAAGTTAAGGCAAATAAGCCATAGGCCCAGCCAAATTGAGCATAGCTGTCGCCCACATTTCTCAATAGCAGAACATAAAAAGGAAAAATCATGCTGCCAGCCATTATCATTAAGCTTTGTGACAATATAAACCGTTGAAAATTCATTGGCCATACTCCCTGTAAAAAAAGTTCATGAAGCGCTCATCCGGATCATATTTTCTTTTCATGCGAAAAAACTCTTTGCTATGCGGATAAGCAGTATCAAACTGGTCCTTCGTTGGGTAGGAATAATAAGGCAAGTAATAACTGCCGTTATGCTGAAGGGTAATATCGATCATCTTACGGATAACTTCTTCCGTTTGCTTCATATCCTTTGAAGACCTCCCCTGATTAATGAGCAGAACAAGGGCAAACATATCTACTTTCGCATAAGACAAGACAGCTTGTTCATCTTTTCCTACATAGCGGACGGTAATATTGAGCAAATTAAAATCCTTTTCATTTTCAAGAACATTCCGCAAATCATCAATATAGTCTGCAAATTCACTGACAGGAACAAAATATTCCTGAAGCACCTCTGTCCGACTGCTGCTTTCATACTCCATAAAAGCTGTTTCTGATCTCATCACATTATTTCTCGTTTCCAGCTTCCCATTTCCCTTTTTCATATACGTTCGCTGCAGTTCCCAAAATTTATCTTTCCCCCAGTCACTGTATCGGGATAAGCCAAGAAGTAATTTTGGTGCTGCAATGATCCGATCCTCTTTTAACTGATTATAAGCAGTCAATTTATGTTCATCTTTAGCATTTGTCCAGTCTGTTACATACATTTCTCGTAAAAAGGTGTCAGGTGCAACCGAAATGCGGGCAAGATGCATTTTAACTTGCGAGCTATTTACAGCGTTTTGAAAATAGGAAGAATATTGGCTGTAATCTATCACTCTTGTATGTGTTTCATACAGCTCATCCTTTGCTAATGAAAACGTAACATCGAGAATGATCCCAAATAGACCATAGCCTCCGATAACAAGTGGAAACAGCTCCTTATTTTCTTCTCTGCTCACGTTGATAATCTCACCTGCAGCAGTTAGCAGCCGAAACGATTCCACTGTATCAATTAATGAACCATAATGGATATCTCGGCCGTGGACATTGACACTCAACGCCCCGCCAATTGTAAAAATATTTTGCGACTGCATGACTTTGACAGAGAGCCCGTATGGATTAATTCGTCGTTGAATATCATCCCATGTAGCTCCAGCTTGAACAGTAATCGTTTGCCTTTTCGGATCAAACTGAAGAATTTTATTGTACTTTTTCATATCAATGATCGTTCCACCAGGATAATAGGTATGACCTCCCTGGCTATGCTGCATGCCAGCAATAGAGAGTTTATCACCTGTTCGATTTGCCCGTCGAACCATCTCTTGGAGTTGCTTCTCCCCTTCTGCCTGCTCGATGCTTTTCACTGCCGTTGGCAACAATTGACCAGCATCACTTGCAATTGGCTGTGAGAATTGTTGCCCGTGCCAATAAACAGATCCTGTAAAAAGAAGCGTATATCCAATTAAAAAAGAAGCCATTGCTTTTTTCTTCATAAATAACGTCTCCTGAAAAAATATCTATATTTATCTTATCATAATCATTGGCATTATTTTTCTATCAGTGTAAAAAATGGAATCATTTGCTTAATATAGATGGATGACTTTTTAGTAACCCATTTAAAATGCCCCTTTAGAAACTTAATTAGGACATAACGGGCAAAAACGGATGAGTCTGGCTATGAAAATCCTCACAAAAAAGACGCCCTCTAAAAGCAAGATTTGTGAGCTTTCAGAGAGCGTCTTTTCAATATTATTTTGCTACGTTATAAAGAGAATCGACTTGATAACCTTTTTCTTTATAGTAATCTAGAATGCCAAGATAGATAGCTTTAGACGCAGCTGTACGCCAATAGTCTGATTTTAGCTTTTCATTATCTTTTGCGTTATCAATGAAACCAAGTTCAGCTAGAGCGGCTGGCATGCTATTATACTTAATCACATAATAATTAGCTGTTTTTACTCCACGGTTCTTCAACTGTAAAGCATCTACCATGCGCTTCTGAATTTTAGTCGCCAGCAGCTTACTGTCAGATACGTAAGGATTAGTTGCTGCTGCTGAATAGTAATACGTTTCCGTACCGTTGCCCGCTCCGTTGCTGGCATTCGCATGGATGCTGACAAATACATTGCCCTTTTTACTTTTAGCAAACGCCGTGCGGTCTGGTAGTGATGGGAACGTGTTACCTGTGCGAGTCATATACACTTTAAACGGTGTTTTTTTCAATAGTTCATTTGTTTTCAGTCCCGTATCTAAGACCACATCTTTTTCCTTGAGGCCGAATCCAGAAGCTCCAGGATCACTGCCGCCGTGGCCAGGATCAAGAACGATAATTTGATTAGCTAAACGCGGATCTACGTTGTCGATTACCCCAGGTTTCTCATCATTATCCTGGTTATTGTCTTTATCCGGTGTTGCTGGCTGATCCGTTGTGTTGCCTGGTTTCTCTGTATTGCTCAGATAGCTTTTATGAACAAATCCGATTATATTTTCTGATTTGATATACATCCAGCTCCCGATTTCATGGCTGCCGAGTACTTTGACACCCTTCTGTAATGAGCCGCTCTTTTGATAGCTTGTAGATGGGCCTGTACGTACATTTAAATTATTGGTGTTTACCCAAAATGTTTTTGTAAAGGTGGCCGTGTTTTTTATACGGAATTCAGGATTAATGGCACGTGCAAGAAAAACAGAGAAGTCTGCACGGATAATTTGCTCATTCGCTCCAAATGTACCATCTTCCATACCGCTTGCAATTCCACGGGACATTAAAGCGTTCGCTGCACCCGAAAGGCTTCCGCCAAACTCATAACCAAATGCTTTTGAGAGCATAACGGCCATTTCGCCACGTGTTACCTCTTTCTGTGGGAGAAACCTTCCACCGTCATAGCCTGATAGAATGCCTTTATCTACCGCTGATTGAATATACCCTGAAGAAAAATTGCTTGCTGATACATCTTTAAAGACGGTTTCACGTTTTGCTCCATCTAATTGCAAGGCACGTGCGATAAAAGTAGCTGCTTCTTGGCGGGTCACCACTTTCTCGGCAGCAAATATAGTTGCTGATGAACCATTTGCAATTCCTCCCTCAGCCAAGTAATTGACTTCTTTTAACGCCCGATTAGGTACATCGGTAAAGCCGCTCGCCTGGGCTGTCGTATGAAATCCAAAAAGAGGAATAATTAAGAAAAAGGCAAACGCCATAAAAATAGAACTCTTCTTCACAAGTTTGTCTCCCTTCACAAATTTTACCATTTTATTCTAGCATACAAATATACTTCTAAACATACAATTTTCGACTCTTATTGTACTTTTCGGTAATAAAGGGCTAATTATGTAGCTTTATTGTATCTTTGTAACAACAAAAACATCTTTGTAATGTTTTTGAAACAAAATATTCCGAAGGGAGGAAAATAGGAGAAAAATAAATTATTTCTCTTCACTTTGGCAAACCTATCTATCGAAAGGAGGGATATTATGAGTAAGCCTAAAACAAGCAGAAATCACTTTGCTTCCAATGAGACCGGTTCACCTCCAACTTCCTTTGAGGGCAACAAAGGAAAGAAAATGCAGGACACATCAGGAAAACATGCCCAAGTTATCCAAACAAAAGGGGAATAACTGCCTCTCATCAAAAAAAGGCAAAAAGCTGTGGAAACAGCTTTTTGCCTTGATCCTATTTCTCTATGACTTGACTCACCATTTCTGTTACCTCTGCTCTGCTCATTTTTTCTTTTCCTTTTTCTAAAGCATGGAGCGTCCCATGAGCAAGAGCGAGAGGGATTTTGCAAAAATTAAGAATAGAGCCGGATTTAATCCCTTCTATATAAACATCAGCTAAAGCCAAATTGCGCTTAGCATAATTGAACATATCTTCCAATTCCCAACCCTCAGGGAAGAAGCTTACTCCCCGTTCTCGATCTTCCGTATGGTTGCGAAGAATATTAACAGACTGTAATCCGCGTCCGTAAGCAATCGCTAATTGTTTGTCGGTTTCTGTGCCATCGTGCCATTTCCATATATCGGAGAGCATGACTCCAACAAGGCCGGCCACATAAAAAGTATAGTCGTCCAAATCTTTCTCGTCCTTTACTTTCCATCCCTTCATTGCCCAATCTGCCATGCCCTTGGCCATGATCGAAGTAGCACTTAGAACAGTGTCTACAACTGTTGCCGGACAGTACTTGATCCAATCACCAAGCCGTAAAGTAACCTCTGGCAGCAAGGCTTTATATGGCTCGACAATAGACTCGAACTTTTCAGTATTAAACGATCCTTTCAAAATCTGGCTGATAGAGTTTAGCAGGCTGTTTTTCGATGCTGGCTCAAGTTCCGGATGGTCTTCAATCTCATCGATTGCTCTCATGCATAAATAAGCTGAAGCCACGGCTTCCTGCACCCCTGGTGCAAGCTGACTGATCGGAATAAAGAATGTCCTGCTCGTCTCCTTTAGCACATTGATTGCATCTCTTTGTAAATGATTCATTTCGCTCATCTGTTGCTGCCTCCCACTATTTTCGCGGTCCTACGCTAAATATTCTCAAAAACCGATGTTATTTTCACTCATAACAATATTCTAACATAAAAGACCCACTTCTCATTACATTTGATTTTAGAGAAAAAAAGTTTAGTATAAAGTTTTTGCAAGCTGACAAGTGAACAATTGACTAAAAAGTCACTTTCTGCCCGTCCTTCTATTTTATCTATTATAATCGTCCCGGTAATTGAAAAATAGTCACATGCAGAATATGACTAAAAAACGTCATTTTCTGGTTGCTTTAAGAAGGAACTCTGGCCCCCCTTACTCAATAAACATACAATAGATCATTTTCTTTTCTACTGTTTTAAGCTATGGTCTCTAAAAGAAAAAACGAGACAACTCCTGTTAACATACACTATTGATACATATATCTGATACGGCAGCCTTGTTAATTATTCCTATATGAAAAAAACCTCTTTAAATACTTGTAAACTTCCCCCGCGAGTTGATAATGAAATAGAAAGAACAGAATGTAATTGGCTGTATTGAAAGGTGAGAAACTTGCTAAGGAGTCATAGTAGAGATGGATGAGATAAAAGGGTTTTTCCAAAAAAAAAGCGTTAAACGTATTATTATTGCCGGTTTGATTATTTTGATTTTATTTGCAATGAGAAGCATGATTAATTTACTCCTTCTTACATTTATTTTTGCCTTCTTAATGGACCGTCTCGTAGAATTTGCAGCTAGGCGCATCCCATTAAACCGCAGGCTTCTCGTTTTAT
The DNA here is from genome assembly GCF_003600835.1 of Bacillus sp. PK3_68. NCBI lineage: Bacteria > Bacillati > Bacillota > Bacilli > Caryophanales > Bacillaceae > Bacillus > Bacillus sp. PK3_68. The sequence goes on from NZ_NQYC01000001.1 coordinate 1,447,103, forward strand.
TGATGTATTCCCTCATCGTGGGTCTATTAACATTTGGACTCGTGAAATACCTGCCGATTATTACGATAGAGATCGGCCAGTTAATTAAGCGCATCACCGCTTTTTATGCCCAGCCTCACGATAATGTTTTTATGAATTACATTGAAAAAGTCATCTCTAGTGATCAAATTAATGCTTACTTAGAGAATGGCGTATCTTTCTTGCTCAAATCATTCAGCGATATTAGCAAGACGAGCATTGATGTATTCATTTCCTTAATCTTAAGCTTGTTTTTCCTTTTAGAAAAACCGCGCTTACAAGAGTTCACCAAAAAATTTAAAGATAGTAAAATTGCTCCTTTTTATTATGAAATTGAATTTTTCGGAAAAAAGTTCACACGTACCTTTGGAAAAGTGATTGAGGCACAATTTATTATTGCCTTTATTAATTGCTTATTATCCGTGATCGCACTGTCGATTATGGGATTTCAGCAAATCTTCGGATTGGCGATAATGATTTTCTTTCTGGGACTTATCCCCGTTGCCGGTGTCATCATTTCACTCGTCCCTCTCTGTTTAATTGCCTATACGATTGGCGGTTTTATTAAAGTCGTCTACGTAATAATAGCCATCGCTATTATTCATGCAATCGAGGCTTATATTTTAAATCCAAAGCTGATGTCCTCAAAAACCGATCTGCCCGTTTTCTACACGTTCGTTGTCCTCCTTTTCTCGGAGCATTTCTTCGGTGTATGGGGGTTAATTATCGGGATTCCGGTCTTTGTTTTCTTGCTTGATGTTTTGGAAGTGACAAATAAAGAAGCCACCCGTTTGTCATAATATGTTTAACAGCTTTTTATTCTCCCCTCTCACCAAATGAGAGGGGATTTTTCATAAAGTTATCTATCAATTCATTTTTCACATAGTAAAAATACAACATTTTCCGACAAAAAAATACAAAAAACCTCTTTCTTTTTTACTCTTTTCGATTTATGATATGTATACGCTTTCAACATTTTGATGTTTACTACTTCTCTTAGCGGTGGTATTTAAGATAAAGCATAGTTACCATGCAACATTTGTATTTAATCATCTTGGAGGTAGAACTATGAGCAATCAATCATTACAAAATGGTAGCATTGGCCAAAACGGCGAATTAAAGAAAGGATTAAAAGCAAGACATTTAACGATGATCTCGCTGGGCGGCTCAATTGGTACCGGTCTTTTTTTGGGCAGCGGTTTTTCTATTTATTCAGCAGGCCCTGGTGGCGCCTTGCTTGCCTATCTTATTATTGGCGTGATGGTCTATTTCATTATGACCAGTCTGGCAGAGCTAGCAGCTCTTATGCCAACAAGTGGTGCATTCAGCACATACGCCACTAAATTTATCGATCCCTCTCTTGGCTTTGCACTAGGTTGGAATTACTGGTACAGCTGGGCGATTACACTTGCCGCTGAGTTATCTGCCTCCACCCTCGTTATGAAATTTTGGTTTCCAAACAGTCCATCCTGGTTGTGGAGTGGTTTATTTCTATTATTAATATTTGGCTTAAATATATTGTCCGTTAAAGGTTATGGGGAAGGGGAATATTGGTTTTCTTTTATTAAGGTTACTACAATCATTATCTTTATTATTGTTGGCTTTCTTATGATCTTTGGTATTATGAATGGCGGCGATTCCGTTGGATTCAAAAACTTTACTATTGGTGATGCTCCTTTTCACGGAGGATTTCTAGCCATGTTTGGTGTGTTTCTAGCAGCAGGTTTTTCTTTCCAAGGAACTGAAATCGTCGGTGTCGCAGCAGGGGAAAGTGAAAACCCGCGCGAAAATGTGCCCAAAGCGACACGAACTATTTTTTGGAGAATTTTATTATTTTACGTGCTTGCCATTTTAGTCATCGGGTTAATCATTCCTTATACAAATGAAAATCTTAAAAGTGATGACATTATGGTAAGCCCATTTACGTTAGTATTTGAAAAGGCTGGTCTGGCTTTTGCAGCTTCCCTAATGAACGCGGTCATTTTGACAGCTGTATTGTCTGCAGGGAACTCAAGCTTATACGCCTCAACTCGGATTTTATACGCTATGGCAAAAGAAGGACAAGCCCCTCGGCTTTTTGGAGTGTTAAATAAAAGAGGCATTCCAGTTGCGGCCCTTGTAGCAACTGCATTAGTAGGTTTACTAGCTTTTCTTGCTTCCATCTTTGGAGACGGTGTCATTTATATTTGGCTTCTAAATTCTGCTGGCGTCACCGGTTTTATTTTCTGGTTAGGGATTGCAGCAAGCCATTATCGTTTTAGAAAAGCATTTTTAGCTCAAGGGTATTCACTTGATCAGCTTCCTTATCGGGCAAAGTGGTATCCATTGGGGCCAATTCTCGCATTCAGCATCTGTCTTGTCGTATTATTGGCACAGAACTATCAAGCCTTTCTTGGTGATCATATCGACTGGACGAATGTAGTTTCTTCCTATCTCGGTATTCCGTTATTCCTAATCGTCTGGTTTAGCTATAAATTCATCAAAAAAACAAAAGTCGTTCCTTTAACAGAATGCGAAATTACTATGGATGAAGATCCACAAGTTAAATAAGCTAAAAAAGAACCGTCTGGAGAATCTCCAGGCGGTTCTTCACATAGTATTTACTTATCAGTCCAGTTTGTGTTTCTCAAAGGGAAGATGATCGACTCCTAATTCCGCTAACTGCTCCTTTGCTTTGGCAATAAGGGCTTCCGCTTTTTTCTTCGTTGCTTCATCCAAATTGGCAAACAGGTCTCCCTTGTCTCCTCTTTCCGGCATCTTCACCCCTAGTTTTTCAAGCTGCACGTGGGCCTCTTCACGAGTAATCGTTCCCGCTCTTTCTTTTTCCATAATGGCTTCGGCTTTTTTCTTTGTTGCTTCATCTAAGTTAGCAAACAGGTCTCCCTTGTCTCCTCTTTCCGGCATCTTCACCCCCAGTTTTTCAAGCTGCGCGTGGGCCTCTTCACGAGTAATCGTCCCCGCTCGTTCCTTTTCCATAATGGCTTCGGCTTTTTTCTTCGTTGCTTGATCCAGGTTGGCAAACAGGTCTCCTTTGTCTCCTCTTTCCGGTATCTTCACGCCTAGCTCAACTAAATCAGATTTAAGTTGATCCATGATCATTTTTACTTTTTTCTCCGTTGTGTGATCTTCCGAAGCTTTTGCATTTGTTCCCTGCTGAACCGTAGACACCGATGAGGTTGAATTGGTAGCAGCCAATACTGATGCTCCTGCTCCTCCTAAGATGCTTAAAGATAAAGCTCCTGTCATTACGTAACTGAATACTTTGTTTTTCTTCATTATAAATTCCTCCTTTATGAATGGGGCTGACACAACATTTACTTTATCCGTCAATAGTGAAAAGATGGTGAAAATTCAATGGGGCGACTACTTTTTCGCTACTTTATTTTTCATTAAGCTTTAAGGTTATGCTCATTTGCTGGCCATTCCGATACAATCCTACTTTAATCTTTTCTCCTACTTCCGCTTTGGAATAGAGATATTTTCGAAAGTCGCTTGTATCGCTAACCTTCGTCCCATTGACTGACTGGATCACATCTTTAGCCTGAAGGCCAGCTGCTGCTGCGGGTGAAGAGGTCTCTATCGCGGCAATTACTATTCCTTCCTTTACATCTGCAGGTAGATCAAGCTGGCTTTGCAGTACAGTAGCAGGAAGATCACCGACATCCTGCAGGCTAACCCCGAGATACGGTCTTTTCACTTTTCCATCTTTCAGTAGATGATCAATAATTGGAACCACATCTTCACTTGGAATAGCAAACCCTAATCCTTCCACGCCGCTTTCTGCAATTTTCATGCTATTAATACCGACAACTTGTCCAGAACTATTAATTAAGGCGCCACCACTGTTGCCAGGATTAATAGCGGCATCTGTTTGAATAACATTTAAATCCCACTGTCCCTCTGATGTAGAGACAGGTATAGTTCTATCCTTCCCGCTCACAATCCCCTGTGTTACTGAACTTGCCAAGTCGAGGCCAAGCGGATTGCCGATTGCGGCTACTTGTTCACCGAGCTTAAGCTTCGATGATTCACCAAAGCTGGCTACTTTGGTGATAATGCTGCTGTCTGTTTTAAGAACGGCTAAGTCTGTCAATGGATCGGTTCCGACAATTTCCGCTGTCGCTTTCTTTCCATTATTAAGCACTATTTCTACCTTATCTGCTCCTTCAACGACATGGTTGTTTGTCACGATAAAGGCATTAGCACCAGACTTTTTAAAGACAACTCCAGAACCAGTACCAGCCTCTTGCTCATTTTCTCCGATATTTCCATTTTCCTGAAAAAAGCTTGCTGACTGTTGTTGAAGATTCACTACGCCCACGACGGCTTCATTGATTGTATCAATCGCACTGACCAAGCTGGTAGAGGAAGCCGCTGTTGGCTGTATATTTAGGTCAGAACCAGCAGCTTGATCATTCTCCACAACAGCGGCCTTCTCTTTATCCACAGCCGGCACCTCTCCATTTACTCCAAGAATTGGCGATAAATATAAGACTGCAACCCCACCGGCAATGGCACCGGTAAACGAAGTCATAAGCGGCTGAAGTATCCCTTTTCTCTTGTTTTTTTCATTTGTCTCATCATACATATCTACTCTCTCCTTTTCACTGTCCTCTTTTTTACCTATTACTGATGTTAAAAAACAATGGTGAAAAGACGGTGAAAAGATAAAAATAAATAAATTAAATAGGAAGGATGGTTGGGAAGGTCAACGGGGGGAAAATTAGGGGTGTATGCATCTTTAAAAGCCGTATAGGATGAATCACTATACGGCTTTCATAAAGGAAAAAAATCTACTCTATTTCTTTAGATTGGCCGGCATCTTTAAGCAGTTCGCTAAGCCTTTCATTCCTTTCCCGATCAAGCTTTAGCTTTGCATTCATAAACTTAATCACTTGTATAGCGAAATAAATGCCGAATCCAACAAGGATTATATTAATAACTATAGGTAGAAGAGTAAGAAAAACAATCATCCCTTCCGACGCAAACAATGCATTATTGAACATCAAATACCTCCAGTAATTGGATGAATCATCCTTATTTAATATGCCAATTCCAATTTTATCAATTTTATTTTCTAAAAGCTAAAAAATTACCTATTAAATACTGAATAAAGAGCGCTCACTTGAAGGAGAATGGTCTAAACCAAAGGAGAGCTCATTGCTCTAAATGCTAGAGTAGTAGAGAAAAACATGAAACAGGGAGATTCTTGTAGAACCTCCGTTTAAATTAATTCTATGATGAAAAATGCTTCTCGTTCTCCTCCTCGGCACGTATTGGCAGGCGCACGGTGAATACACTCCCTTGCTCAGGCTTGCTATCCACCTCAATAGAGCCTCCATGAGTAGAAACAATCCACTTAGCAATGGAGAGCCCTAGCCCATAGCCTCCCATCGATCTTGATCTTGATTTGTCAGAACGGTAAAAGCGATCAAAGATACGATCATAATCAGCAGAAGGAATACCGATACCTGTGTCTTCTACAATTATAGTCAGCTCCTTTTTCTGCCCCTTTAAGAGAAGAGAAATTTCACCTCCGTCTGGCGTATATTTAATTGCGTTATCAAGCAAAATGTAGAGAAGTTGAGTAAGCCTTTCGCTATCACCGTTCACCTGGATGGATGGAGACGCCTCAAAATGCAGCCTGATTTGCTTTGCCTGGGCGAGTGACTGAACAGATCCAACCACTTTTTCAGCAGTCTTGAAAAAATCGAACGTCTCTTGCTGTCTTTCCATCATTCCCGAATCTGTGCGGGCAAGTGTCAATAAATCACTCACTAGCTTCGTCATTCGTTTCACTTCAGTCTTCATATTGACGAGCAACTTACGAGCAAATGGATCTTCGTTCATTGAATCCGTCATTTCCATAGCATTAATTGATGACAGCATAATGCTCAATGGTGTGCGCAATTCATGTGAAGCATCACCGACAAATTCCTGTTGGCGGGCAAATGCCTTAGAGATTGGAATCATCGCTTTCTTTGACATATACCGACTAATAAACAAAGCAATGCCAAAAAACAAAACAGCTAACAAAGTAAGAATAACAAGGAGCCATTTAAATAAATGATAAGCAAATGAAATATCTTTTCCGATATACAGCATCCCAATAAACTGTCCGTTATAAAAAAGCGGCCGTCCATCAATCATCAACTTGACCATTTGCGAATCTCCTATGCGATGCGGGCCTTTTCCTATTTCTTCTCTTTTCGGAAAAGTGATCTGTAGTGTTTCTTCACGGACGTCATTTTTTCTCGGAATCCAACCTTGTAAAAGCTGCAATAAATCCGGGCGAATCTGAGGAATGGTTTCCTGTCCCATAATAAGGTCTCCATCTGTATCCACTACATAATAAAAAAACTGATCGACTCCAGCTAAAACAATTTGCTGACTTTCAAGGCCTTGCAATTCTTTTATCGCATTGTCTGCCAAATAATCTAAAATAATTCTCGATTCGTGGTGAGTTAGCTCTCCAAGCTCTTTTTTTGGTCCTCTAAAACAATTATATATACTAGAAAATAAACAATAATAACGAATAACGAGAGAAACAATACCATTAAACCGCTATAGAAAAAAGTAAGCCGAGATTGTGTATTCTTAAAGATATCTGCTTGTTGATGTTTCCGCCGCAAAAAACTCTTATTTTTCAACTTTGTAACCAACCCCTCTAATGCTATGAAGGAGGTGCTGTTTTCCTACGATGTCTAGCTTTTTCCGCAGCAGCTTCACGGTTGCATCTATCGTTTTTGTAGATACGTCCGCATCGTATCCCCAGATCCGGTCTAAAATCACTTCACGCGGCAATACCTGCCCTTTGTTTTGAACAAGCAAGTCTAACAATTGAAATTCACGCGGGCTTAACTGAATACTTTCATCACCACAGTGAATCATTTGGCTCGTTCTGTTAAGAAGAAGGTCCTGAATCGCTAATGTTTCTTCCAAGATTGGCGCATAATTTCTTCGGGATAGCGCTCGCAGCCGTGCAAGTAATTCATCTATTTCAAACGGCTTGATGAGATAATCATCTGCACCCGAATCAAGCCCTTCCACCCGATCTTCCACTGTATCCTTCGCTGTCAACATGAGTATCGCTCCCGAATAACCCTCTTTTCGTAAACGGCGGCATACGTCTATTCCGCTTCCATTTGGCATCATCCAATCGAGTATTAATACATCATAATGGGAAGCAGCTGCATAGTCATAAGCGTCCTCCCCCTCCTTTACCCACTCTACCCGGTATCCTCCTTTTTTCTTTAGCATAAAAGCAACTAATTCGCCAAGCTGCTCATCATCTTCAGCTAAGAGGATATTCATGTTGTCTCCTCCTTTCTCTTCTCTTTTTATGCTAATCCCTTTTAATGAAAAACAAGTGAAAATAGCGCCTATCTTTCTTACAGTTCATTGCCCCATTTTCTTATTTTACAGTTTCGATAAAGAAATACACCAAGCGTGCCAAATAGAACAACTAGAAAGACAGGCAGTTCAAAATAGCCTAATCTTGCTTCCTTTCCATATGACCATTGAACACTTTGCCAACTAGTATAGATAAGAAAAAGAATAATCTCCGTTTTAATGGTATTTAGCATAAGTCTAGTATTAGCAAACATTTGGTCCTTATTTTCCTCTGTTAGATGAGGAATGTTATAAAGACTCGGCTTTCGTTCCAAAACTGTCATACCTGCCCAAAGAATCAAAGTGATGAAGGGAAGAAACCAGATCATCCCTTTGCTTCCCCAGCCGTCCGCTTCTCCTTTGGCATTAAAATGAATGGGTACTTGTTCAGGCAATTGGCTCCATTGTGTAAACAAGTAGATGACATTAGCAAAGATAAATAGCAGCGAAATAACAGTAGAGACTTTTTCAAACATTGTTTTGGCTAATTGGTTGTTATCAGTCATTTACTTCCTCCTTTGTCATGCTCATTCTCGGATGCTTAAAACCGTATCTAGCTTAGCTTATTTTGTTACAATCCGTTTTTCTTCATAAAATGATAGCCGCTGTCTGCTGCATTCTTGACAACAAGATGATACTATTCATTTCTTTTTTCTAAACAACCTGTCCATCCTACAAAGTGCTTATCAGTTAACAATCCGCAATCAACATTCTTCTTTCCGGATTTTTTATTCCTTTTTCTTTTCATGTCTTTTTCATTCTTAAAAACAGCTCTTCAATCATCGGCCAGTTTTTTACCCATGTAAACAGCCGGACAATATGGAAAGGTGCCACCATCACCACAATGAGGAGGGTGAGAAAAAATACAGCCATGCTCACAAATTTCACATATCCTGTTTCCTGATAAGTCATTGCTTTCAAACTGACAAAAGCGCCAACGAGCAAAAAAATCATTCCGACAGCAAACAAATACTCCACAAAGTTGCTTAAAATAAAAGAGAGACCGACAAATAACATCCCTATAAAAGAAAAGATGACAGATGACAAACTATAGATTTGCATATTTTCTCCTTTTTTATTAATTGTACCAATTATTCCGCCTCATGGGTATCACACAACAAAGCAGGATGCCCAGACGGCATCCTGCTTTGTTTTAAAAATTTTATAACGTGCGGATTTTGCATTTTTTCTGTCAAGCGTGGAAATCAGTACCGGAATGAACTTCTTTAACGATGCCAGCCCGAATCACATAATCTCCAAAGCGTTCGCCTTCCTGACGCTCTTTAGCATATTGAGAGAGAATCGGACGAAGCAACGCCAAAATCTCTTTTTCCCCAACATTTTCTTTATAAAGCTTGCTCAGGCGGTTTCCAGAAAAACCGGCTCCTAAATACATATTATACTTTCCAGGAGATTTGCCGATAAAGGCAATTTCAGCCAGAGCTGGACGAGCGCAACCATTCGGACATCCCGTCATACGGATCGTGATCTCTTCTTCATGCAAACCGCTCTCTTCTACAATGTCCTCAATTTTTTCAAGTAAACTAGGAAGATAACGTTCTGCTTCCGCCATGGCGAGGCCACACGTTGGAAGAGCCACACAAGCCATTGAATTTCTGCGTAATGCTGAATAATGCTTGCCGTCTGTAAGTCCGTATTTCTTAATCAGCTCCACAATTTGATCTTTTTTCTCATTCGACACATTAGCAATGACAAGATTTTGGTTCGGCGTCAAACGGAAATCACCCGTATGAACTTTAGCAATTTCTCTTAAGCCGGTCATGAGTGGATATCCCTCTATATCAGCTACACGGCCATTTTGAATGAATAAGGTAAAATGCCAGTTTCCATCGCTTCCTTCTACCCATCCATAGCGATCCCCATTATGATTAAAGTGGAAAGAACGTGCCTCTTCAAGCTCCCACCCTAATCGTTTATGAAGCTCTTGTTTAATAGATTCCAGTCCCAGTCTGTCAACTGTATACTTAAAGCGGGCATACTTTCTAACAGAGCGGTCACCGTAATCACGTTGAATAGTGATTACTTTTTCAGCTACGTCAAGAATCTTTTCCGGCGTACAGAAGCCAATCACTCTAGCCAGCTGCGGGTATGTGTTTTTGTCGCCGTGGGTCATCCCCATTCCGCCGCCAATCGCCACGTTGAATCCAGCTAGTTTTCCCTCTTCTACCACTGCCACAAAACCAAGATCCTGGGAGAAGACATCTACATCGTTGGAAGGCGGAACCGCGATGCCGATCTTGAATTTTCGGGGCAAATAAAGCGCTCCATACATCGGTTCTACTTCTTCTTCCGGAGTGCCTGCCACTTTTTCCTCATCAAGCCAGATTTCATGGTACGCTCTCGTACGCGGCGAAAGGTATTCGCTCAATTTTCGTGACCACTCATACACTTCTGAATGAATTTCGGACTGATAAGGATTAGGGTTGCACATAACATTTCGATTCACATCTCCACAAGCGGCTAATGTATCCATTAGCACTGCGTTAATTTCCTGGATGCTTTTCTTCATGTTCCACTTTAGAATTCCATGCATTTGAAATGCTTGGCGAGTCGTTAATTTAAGTGTGCCATTGCCATATTTTTGAGCAATGTCATCCATGGCAAGCCACTGTTCTGCTGTTGCCACTCCACCTGGCGCACGCACGCGCACCATAAATTGATAAGCGGGCTCAAGCTTCTGGCGCTCCCGTTCATTTCGTAAATCCCTGTCATCTTGCAAATAGCTGCCATGGAATTTCATCAGTCGATTATCATCATCAGGAATGCCTGCGGTAATAGGATCTGCCAACGTTTCTGCAAGTGTGCCACGCAAGTAATCGCTCTCTCTTTTTATTCGTTCGACATCACTTGGAGGACCTTCTGGCGCCTTTAATACTTTCTCTTCGATCATTTTCCTAACTCCTTCCCCTCAAGGCTTAATATACATCGCGCTGATAACGCTTTTGTTGCTGCATCTCAGCAAGATAAGCCTCTGCTTGCTCCCGGCTTCTGCCGCCTTCCTGTTCAATAATTTGAATCAGTGTTTCATGGACGTCATGCGCCATATTTTTTTCATCGCCGCAAATATAAATGACTGCTCCTTCTTCAAGCCATTGATAAAGCTCTTTGCTCTGTTCTAGCATGCGATGTTGGACATAGACTTTTTCCTCTGTATCACGTGAGAAAGCAACGTCCATTTTCGTTAGAACGTCTTTTTTGAGCCATTGCTGCCACTCTGTTTGATAGAGAAAATCCGTTACAAAATGCTGATCACCGAAGAATAACCATGTTTTCCCTTGAGCAGCCAGCTCCTCTCGTTCTTGTAAAAACGATCTGAATGGAGCTGCTCCTGTGCCAGGTCCAATCATAATAATCGGTGTATCCGGGTTTGCTGGCAGCTTAAAGTTTTGATTGCGTTGAATATAAACTGGCAAATAATCCCCAGGCTGAACCCGTTCAGCACATTGTATGGAGCATACGCCCTTACGGCTGCGTCCGTTACTATCGTATCTGACGGTTCCAATCGTCAAGTGTACTTCATCAGGATTCGCTCTTAAGCTGCTGGCAATGGAATAAAGCCGGGCCGGCATTTTACGCAAAATCGAAACAAATGCGCTAGCTGTTATGCCTTCAAAGCTAAAATCTTGGATTAGATCAAGCAGATCCCGTCCTTCAATGTAAGTTCGTAGGTCTTCCTCTTGTCCTGGTGCTACTAGCTGCTGCAGTTGATGATCTGAAGTAAGTTCAGCTGCTTTTTGAATAAGCGGCTTCGTCAGCACTGTGATCTCATAATAAGAGAGGAGTGAATCACGCAATGGACGTGTTTCTCCTTGCTTGTTCAGCGTGACCACTTCATCAGGATTCCAATTCATTTTCCCGATGATTAAATCAACCAGCTCCGGATCATTTTCAGGATAAATACCTAAGCTGTCTCCCGGTTCAAACTCAAGATTTGACCCTTCAAGCGATAGTTCAATGTGTCTCGTTTCTTTATTTGAACCGCGTCCATTTAAATTAATATTTTCAAGAACCTCGGCCTTAAAAGGATTCGTCCGTGAGTAGACCGACTGGCCTACCGATGTTCCCGCTCCTATTGAAGCAAGTGGAGAAACAGCTTCCTCAGCTTTTGCTTCACCTAAACTGCTTAGGACGCCTTCCAGCCACTCGGCAGCAGGTTCATCATAATCCAAATCACAATCAAAGCGCGGATAAAGGCGCTGACCGCCCAATTCCTCTAAACGTTTGTCGAAATCTTTCCCAGTCTTACAGAAAAATTCATACGAGCTATCGCCTAAGGATAGGACAGAGAAACGTAAATCCTTCAGCTGGGGAGCCCGTCTTCCATGAAGAAATTCATGGAATGAAAGGGCGTTATCCGGTGGGTCTCCTTCTCCATGAGTACTTACCAAGAGCAGAAGATTTTGAATTTTTTTAATATTATTTGCTTTAAATTCATTCATTGGAGCAAGAGTTACTTGAAATCCACGTTCTTTTAGCTTAGCTGCTACATTCTCAGCAAGCCCCTGGGCGTTGCCTGTCTGAGAACCAAAAAGAACAGTCACTTCCTTAGACAGGGCCGAACCATTTTGTTGAGGGACAAGTTCGCTTCCTGTCACTTGTGGCAAAACAGTACCAGCCATTCCGGCAAGATATCCGCTCAACCACATTTTTTGGGGTTCCGTCAGCGTTGATAAAAGACGATTAAGGAGCTCCGACTGCTCCTGACTAAAAGGACTGTTCATTACTTGAAGTTGCAATGATATCCACCTCACAAAGGAATATAGATGATCAATCATTTAGCCTCGAAGGATAAATGATTGTATTCGCCACAATCAGAAAAGCGACAAAAGGAATGAGCAAAACAATTTCCCTTTTTTTGACGCGGCTATGTACTAGTAAAAAGAAGCCATATCAGCGTCTTAATGATTAATTTTTATAATATATTCATTAATCCTATATGTCAAGTAGGTTTTATGACCGCACCTTGTGGTTTTCTCCAATTATTTTGACTTTTTTGCCTTTCAATGCTACACGTTAGAAAATGAATAACTTGATCACTCCCCAATTTAAAGATAGGCGCATATTCTTTATTATATTATTAAAATACAAGGAGTTAGATGATGACTAAAAAAAGTGTAGAGGATATTTTACAAGAAGGGATGTACGGCAAAAAAGAAATTAACCCAGAGGAGCGGCGGAAGTTTCTTGGCACATTGAGAGAAAGAATAATAGCTGCACTCCGGCAGAGCCAGGTAAGGGAAGCGGAGGTTTATCCGGAGTTCATTGAGTTGATAAAGAAACATCCGCAGGCAAAACTGTACTTAAACGGCTCCATTGACATTACTTATTTAAAGAAATATATTACCGCTGCCGAAAAGCACAGGATCGATTATACGATTGTCATTAACAAAACCCATGATACAGACATCGGGCTAGTTTTTGCCTATGACTATGCTATCGATAAAGAGGAGATTTATCTTTCTAGACCGCAAAAGCAACAAAAAAGCGTAAAAAAAAATAAGCTTGCCTCCTTTTTTAATTGGCTGAGGCGCAAATAACAAAGCTTCCTGTACAAATTTAGGCGTATCCATAAAAAAGCTGTCATGAAAACACATGACAGCTTTTTTGCTTGAGAACAGGGTTAGATAGTTTTACTGGGCCGCTTTAACAGATTAACGAACCGCTTCCTCTAAAATACGAGCCACTCAGCCCGATTTACGTGCTGGGCGAGCGCCTTCCGCTTTTCTTTGTCCAGCTGCAGCGACCATCGGCTCGAGGTCACAAGCCCATCCAATCAGAAGGTTAAAGAACAAACTTCTGGCTGGCTCGTCTTGTGCTTGTCGCCGATAAACAGCCGCTTCCGCTTTTCTTATTGTCCGGCTGCTGGCGCTAGCGCGTACAGCGGTTTCGGTCTCTCTGTCGGAGTCTAAAGAACGACTCCTTGTCGAGCCCTCCAACCTCCTATCGCGCTGGGCAAGCGCCTTCCGCTTTTCTATTAGTCAAACTTAATTTTGTCGACGGTTTCCTGATCCAATCGCAGGATGACCTCGCCGATAAGTTTGACAGCATTTTCGTAATCGTCACGGTGAAGCATCGCTGCGTGTGAGTGGATGTAGCGGGTAGCAATCGTAATGGACAAACTTGGCACTCCGCCTGAGGTCACATGAATCGCACCTGAATCTGTTCCGCCACCTGCCATTGCATCAAATTGATAAGGAATATTTAATTCATCCGCTACATCTGTTACGAAATCACGTAACCCTTTATGGGAAACCATGGAGGCGTCATACAGAATAATCTGTGGACCATCGCCCATTTTGCTCATCGCCTCTTTGCTGGAGACTCCTGGCGTATCACCAGCGATGCCCACATCCACGCCAAATGCAATATCCGGCTGAATGGCTTGGGCAGATGTTTTCGCTCCACGCAATCCTACTTCTTCCTGTACAGTTCCAACGCCATATACTGTGTTTTTATGTTGTTTGCCTTTAACATATTTCATGACATCAATAGCAATCGCACAACCGATACGGTTATCCCACGCTTTGGCAAGCAGCATTTTTTCATTGTTCATTACCGTGAATTCAAAATACGGCACGACCATGTCGCCCGGACGCACACCCCATTCTTGTGCTTCCTCTTTGCTGGAGGCACCAATGTCGATAAACATATCCTTGATATCTACCGGCTTTTTACGCGCTTCAGGAGATAAGATATGAGGTGGCTTAGAACCGATGACTCCCGTAATGTCACCTTTTCTCGTCACAATGGTCACGCGCTGGGCAAGCATGACCTGACTCCACCATCCGCCGACTGTTTGAAAGCGGAGAAACCCCTTGTCATCAATTTGTGTGATCATGAAGCCAACTTCATCCAAGTGGCCGGCAACCATAATCTTTGGTCCGTTCTGTGCACCCGACTTTTTGGCAATTAAACTGCCGAGATTATCTGTCGTTACTTCATCCGCGAACGGCTCTATGTATTTTTTCATAACGGCGCGGGCTTCACGCTCATTTCCAGCAATCCCTTTAGCGTCCGTTAAATCTTTGAGCATCGATAATGTTTCGTCCATTTTCGCCATACATCATTCCTCCTATAAAAAAATATGGATCCGTTTTCATTATACGTATTTTTTCAGATATATACAAAAATTACCGCTTAATATCCTTGCTGTTGCCGCTCGTAGTTCACTTCATTTTTCGAAACATATGCTTTTTCCACTTCTTCCGCCGAGAATCCGAGCAGGCCGCCCAGTGTAAAGTACTCTTGAAGCATTTGCTGATATGCCTCCGCCGATTTTTCCTGCTTGAATGATTGAACAGCCTCATAGACGAGTAGAAACTGGTCGGTTATTGAGCCTTCCGCTTTTTTATCCTCTGCAGTTGCCTCTTGCTCTAAAGAACATGTCAGGCCAAGTGATAAAATAAAGTGCACGCCATCCACAAATTCCTCCAAGATCACTTCACGTGCACTTGGTTTTTTTAGACTCCAAAATTTAAAACAGCGTGTCTCATTGGCAAGTTCGCCAATTTCAACAAGCAAAGCAAGTACCTTTTTATCGAACAAGTCCGCTTCTTGTAGGCCATGCTCCGCTTCAATATATCCATCGAGCGCCCGCTGCATGCGGAACAACTTAGCTAAATCCATCTTTCTTCCTCCATTCATGAAAAGTAAATAAGCAGGCTGAGGTCAATAAGCGCTAAGACAGGCATCCCATACTTAAACGAAGGATGCTTCGTCTTGTGACGATGTGTCTGCATGGCTACCCAACTGCCGATCGCTCCTCCAATAAGCGCCAACAGCCACAGTGTACTCTCGCGTGTCCGCCATTTTCCCTGCCTCGCTTTTCGCTTGTCATTTCCCATTGCAATATAGCTAATTAGGTTAATAAGAACAAAATAAATAAGCACACCCTTCACTCCTCTCTGTTAGTTTAACAAAAAAGTCCGGACAGAGTGAGGATGTGCATGGAAGAAAGATCATTTTTATATGGTCACATTAAAACGGATATTCTCTTGCCTTTGTTTGAACGGATATCCACTTTGTTGTCGTAAATTCATGAAGAGCCCATTCTCCGCCATATCGGCCCAACCCGGAAGCTTTTTCACCGCCAAAGGCAACGATCGGCTCATCATTCACTCCCTGGTCATTCACGTGAATCATTCCGGTCACTACTCTTTTTGCCACTTCTACTCCGTGTTCAATCGATCCAGCGTGCACCGCGCCACTCAGTCCATACTCGCTGTCATTAGCGACTTGGATTGCTTCTTCTTCATTTTCCACTACAATAATGCCTACCGCTGGGCCAAATATTTCCTCTTGAGCAATCGGCATATCATTTGTTACATCTGTAAGGATCGTAGGGGCAAATACACTTCCTTTCACCTCTCCCTGCAGAGCATATTTAGCTCCCTTGGCCAAGCTTTCGTCAATTAGCCTTTGAATGCGCTCTACTTGCTTATGGTTAATAAGAGGACCTACCACGACCTCTTTATCTTTCGGGTTTCCATATTTAATTTGCGACGCTTTATCTACAAATTCTTTTAAAAATGCTTCATAGACAGGCCTCTCCACAATAATCCGGTTTAAAGACATACATATTTGCCCGCTGTTGAGAAACTTGCCAAAGGCTGCAGAGCCAGCTGCTTTCCCAATATCGGCATCTTTTAATACAATCATTGCATTATTGCCACCTAATTCCAAGGCAACACGCTTAAGATGCCTTCCGCATAATTCTCCAATATGACGGCCCACAGAAGTAGAACCTGTAAATGAAATAATCCGCGGAATTGGATGTTCAACAAAAGCATCTTTAATTTCTGAAGAACTAGAAACAGTAATGTTTAACAATCCTTTCGGGATGCCTGCTTCTTCAAAAATTTCTCCCATAAAGAGGCCGCCTGAAATCATTGTTTGCAAATCAGGCTTCAGGACTACTCCATTTCCTGCTGCTAAAGCGGGAGCAAGTGAACGCATCGTTAAATGAAATGGAAAGTTAAAAGGACTAATAATACCAACGACTCCTGCGGGATTCTGATAAATCCTGTTTTCTTTTCCAGGGATCACAGAGGGCATAATTCTACCTTGCATACGAACAGGAAAGGTAACCGCCTCTTTCATAATCCCAATCGCTGCATCTACTTCAATATTTGCTTTTGTATAAGAGGCTCCATTTTCCTCCACTAAAATATGAACGATTTCTTCTCTTCTTGCTTTTACTAACTCGACGGCTTTTTCAATGACGGCCGCCTTTTGATAAGGATTGACCTGTTCCCACTCTTTTTGCGCCTTCTCTGCCGCACGATATGCTTCATCGATATCTTCTTTGTTAGCCAATCGAATTTCTGCTAATGTTTCATCATTGTAAGGGTTTTTATCTGCGTAGACCGTTTGGCTGTTTCCTTCTTTCCATTCTCCACCGATAAATTGTTTGTCCCAGTTTTTGTACATCTCATCCCATCCTTTTTCCTTGTTGTCTGCTTATGCTCTTCCTTGCATATTAACTATTTTGGCCGTTCTTTAAGATTTTTATTTTTGTTCACTTATTGCCTTGTGTATAACGAAAGTAAGACGGGAGAACAATACAAAGAAGAACGAACGGAAGCAGGTGAAGATCCAATGCCGCGGGAAAGAGAAAATATCCAAACGAACAACGGCGATCCGCATTTTGACGGGAGATATGAAGGCATTATTGCTCACCCTGAGGGCACGTCGCAAATGGGCATTCGCGTAGACCGAAAACAGTCTGAAAGTGCTTATGAAGTCACAAGTTTAAAAAAGGACCCGGAAATGGAACGGTTTAAACAGTTCTTTGACGGAAAAGAATAAAAGCTTTTATTTCCTAGGGAAATCACAAAAAAAACAGACCCGCTGAAAGCGGGCCTGCTTCTTAAAAATATCTTATTTATTTAACTGAGCTTTAGCTGCTTCAGCTAATTGGTTGAACGCTTGTAGATCATTCACAGCTAAGTCAGCAAGCATTTTACGGTTTACTTCGATACCTGCAAGCTTTAAACCATGCATTAAACGGCTGTAAGAAAGACCGTTCATGCGTGCAGCTGCATTGATACGAGTGATCCAAAGCTTACGGAAGTCACGTTTTTTCTGGCGACGGTCACGGTAAGCGTATTGCAGGGATTTCATAACCTGCTGGTTGGCTACTTTATATAAACGGTGTTTAGCACCGAAAAAACCTTTTGCTAATTTAAGAACTTTTTTACGACGTCTGCGAGTTACTGTTCCGCCTTTTACGCGTGGCATAATATTTCCCTCCTAAAATATAAGTCCTGATCTTACTTAAGATTGTCTAACATATGACGAATGCGTTTGAAATCGCCTTTAGATACAAGAGTTCCTTTGCGAAGCTTACGTTTTTGCTTTGTAGATTTGTTGGCAAATAAGTGGCTAGTGTAGCCATGAGAACGTTTCAATTTACCAGAACCTGTTTTCTTAAAACGTTTCGCTGAGCCGCGGTGAGTTTTCATTTTTGGCATTTTCGTATTCCTCCTCAAACTGATTACTTTTCGTTTTTAGGTGCTAATACTAAGAACATACTGCGGCCGTCCATTTTCGGTTTCGTCTCCACAGTAGCTACTTCTTGACAAGCTTCAGCAAAACGGTCAAGTACGCGTTGGCCAATCTCTTTATGAGTAATGGCGCGTCCTTTGAAGCGAATGGAAGCTTTAACTTTGTCGCCTTTTTCTAGAAACTTGATCGCATTGCGCAGTTTTGTGTTAAAATCATGTTCCTCGATTGTCGGGCTGAGACGCACTTCTTTCAAGTTAATGATCTTTTGATTTTTACGAGCTTCTTTCTCTTTCTTCTGCTGCTCGAACTTAAATTTGCCGTAGTCCATAATACGGGCAACCGGCGGTTTTGCATTTGGCGCAACAAGCACAAGATCAAGGTTAACGCGTCCAGCAATTTCGAGCGCTTCGTTCTTTGACTTAACACCAAGCTGCTCTCCATTTTGATCGATTAGACGAACTTCACGGGAGCGAATCCCCTCGTTTACAAACATATCTTTGCTAATAATGAGCCACCTCCAAGGTTTTTGAGAATAAACGTTTCTATTCCAGAATACACAACTTAGCACCTAATTGCTTTGACACAATAAAAAATGCGGGTATGATGTACATACCCGCATTAAACAGCGTAAATCAGCTATTTGTTCTTACGTTCAAACCTGCCAACTGCTTATGCGTCAATCAGGTGAGAAGCGGGTGCTCCTGCTTAAATTGTATATTCAGTTCACCATAGCATTATATCATAACGAATATTCTTCGTCAACTCATCGAAAGCAATTCAACAGAAACAATTCTAGCAAAGTTTATAAAATTAAGCAACATCTTTTTAAAACTTATGCTTTTTTTGTTTCTTTCTTGATCATTTCAATGAAATCTTCGAAAGCAACCGTCTCTGATTTTTGCTCCCCATATTTACGAACGTTAACAGAATCGTTTTCAATCTCTTTGTCGCCGACAACAAGCATATACGGGATTTTCTGCATCTGTGCTTCACGAATTTTATAACCGATCTTTTCATCACGGCTGTCGAGTTCTACACGGATACCTGCTGCACGCAGCTTTTCTTGGACTTCTTTAGCATAGTCAAGATGAACATCAACAGAAACCGGGATAACTTGCACTTGTACCGGTGCAAGCCAAGTCGGGAAGGCACCTTTATATTCTTCAATCAAGAAGGCAACAAAGCGTTCCATTGTAGAAACAACACCGCGGTGAATAACAACAGGACGATGCGGCTTTCCATCTTCGCCGATATAAGTCAGATCAAATCTCTCTGGCAGCAAGAAATCCAACTGTACAGTGGATAGCGTTTCCTCTTTACCGAGAGCTGTTTTTACCTGTACATCAAGCTTCGGACCATAGAACGCTGCTTCACCTTCTGCTTCGAAGTAATCCAGCCCCATTTCATCCATCGCTTCTTTCAGCATGCTTTGCGCTTTGTTCCACATTTCATCGTCATCATAATATTTTTCTGTATCAGCTGGGTCCCGATAAGACAGACGGAATGAGTAATCATGTAAATCAAAATCTTTATATACTTCTAAAATCAAGTGAACGACACGTTTAAATTCATCTTTAATTTGATCCGGACGGACAAATACGTGGGCATCGTTTAAAGTCATACCGCGGACACGCTGAAGGCCGGAGAGCGCTCCTGACATTTCATAACGGTGCATTGTGCCGAGCTCCGCGATTCGGATTGGCAGTTCACGATAGGAGTGGATGCCATTTTTATAAATCATCATGTGATGCGGGCAGTTCATTGGGCGAAGCACAAGCTCTTCATTGTCCATGTCCATAATTGGGAACATATTTTCCTGGTAATGATCCCAGTGTCCGCTCGTTTTATATAGCTCTACATTCGCCATAACAGGCGTATACACGTGGTGATAGCCAAGGCTTTCTTCTTTATCGACGATATAACGCTCGATAATGCGGCGGATCGTTGCGCCTTTTGGCAGCCACATCGGCAGTCCCTGTCCGACTTTTTGTGAGCTCATGAAGAGATCGAGCTCTTTGCCGATTTTGCGGTGATCGCGCTCCTTTGCTTCCTCGAGCATTTTTAAATGATGTTCCAAATCTTCTTTTTTGAAGAAAGCAGTGCCATAAATACGCTGGAGCATCTTATTATCACTGTTGCCGCGCCAGTAGGCACCCGCAATGCTCAACAGCTTGAATTCTTTAATTTTATTCGTAGACGGCACATGCACGCCGCGGCATAAATCAAAAAATTCCCCTTGCTCATAGATAGTCACTGTTTCATCTTCTGGAATAGCATCAATTAGCTCAAGCTTATATTCGTCACCAATCTCTTCATACAGTTTTTTAGCTTCATTGCGGCTTACCTCTTTGCGGACTACCTCTAGGTTTTCACCAATAATTTTTTTCATTTCTTTTTCAATTTTTGGCAAGTCCTCTGGTGTAATGGATTCATCAAGGTCAATATCATAATAGAAACCGCCTTCGATTACCGGACCAACACCGAGCTTTACTTTCTCTTCGCCATACAAGCGCTTGATCGCTTGAGCCATTAAATGGGCTGTGCTGTGGCGAAGAATTTCCAGGGCATCTTCGTGGTCCGGTGTCACGATTTCCAAGCTGCCGCTTTCTTCAATCGGCGTGCGTAAATCGAGCAGCTTGCCATCTACTTTTCCAGCAAGTGCTTTTTTCTTTAAGCCCGGGCTGATTGACTGGGCAATTTCTTCTGTTGTTGTTCCTTTTGGAAACTCCCTGACTGATCCATCAGGAAATGTAATATTCAGCATTTCAGACATTGTCCACACTCCTTATTTTTGACAAAATAAAAAACCCCGTCCTTCAATAATGAAGGGACGAGGTTTATATCGCGATTCCACCCTACTTTTCAACAAAAAACGTTGAAATCTCCAGATCAGATAACGGCTGCTGCCGGCGGTCCATTACTAACATTGCTGCGTTCACGGCCGAAGTTCAAAGGCGGTAAGCATATTCCTCGTGTTAGGAAAGTTTCAGCCTTGCTTTCCCTCTCTGGAAACCGTAAGAAAATACTCATGTCCTTATCAAAACTTGTTGCATTATTTACATGTATGTCCGTATTATATGCCTTGCCTATTGAAAAATCAATAGGGTGGTTCTCTATTTTCGACGATTAATCCCTTTCATTTCGACAGGAATAGTCAAAAACTTAATTCGTTCCATTACCCGCTTGGCCTTCATCTCTTCCCTCTCTCCCCGCTGGGAATGAGCTAAGTGATGTTCAAGTTCACTGTAACTGAAATTAGACGTTAAAAACGTTGGCAGTCGTTCCAGCATGCGGAATTGCAAAATCGTCCCAAGAATTTCATCACGCATCCAGCTCGACATCGCTTCAGCGCCGATATCATCAATCATCAATACAGGTGCCTTTTTGACAACTTCAAGCTTCTCATTCATAGATTGATCATTTAAAGACTGTTTCATCTCCCGAACGAATTCCGGAAAGTGAACAATTAAAGACGAAACATTTACATTGGCCAGTTCATTAGCTACAGCTCCTAATAAATAAGACTTCCCTACACCGAACGGCCCATAAATAAATAACCCTTTCGCCTCGTTATTCTTTGTATATTCCTCTGTAAAGTGCTGCGCCTGTTCAATCGCCGGCCATCGGCCAGAATCCCCTAAGTCGAGGCTAGAAAAGTCCGCACTTAAAATATCTTTCGGAACGTACAAGCTTTTGATTAACTTTTCATTTTTTCTTTGCTCGTCATCGCGGATTTTGCGCGGACAACGGTGGTAATCGATATCGATGCCTCCACGGCGCCAAACGAGCTTTGGCTCAAAGCCTTTCATCACGTTCACACACTCGCTTAAACTTGGACATTTTTCACAGGAAAAGCTTTGGGTTTTATATTCATAAAGTTTCATTAAATTTCTATCTAGCACGTCCGGCGTTATTTGACTTTGATGCTCAAGCAAAAATGATTGGACTGCCGGGTCACTTAAAATTTCCTGGCGCGTTTTTTCATAACGAGCTTTAAAGTCCGGAGATTTTGTCAATTTGTTCAACGTTTCATCAATTCGTTTCATCGCTGCTCGTCACCTGCCTTTTCAATCTCCTGTTTTTAATTTTTTCCTCAAGCTCCCGCCGTTTCGCTTCCAACTCTTCATTCTTTTCAGAAGCAGGCTCTTTTGCTTTCTCTTCTTCATAGAACCAGTCAGGCAGTTTTTCCGTACGTATGACTCGTTGTTTCGGTTGTTGCTTGTTTTTGGCCCATTCCGCATACTGGCGATGTTCATTTTTCGCAAGTTCCATCGCATCTCTTACTGTTTTTACTTTTTTCCGCGCCCAATGGGAAGCAATTTTTTCCACGTAACTTTTCGTCAATTTCATGTCAGTCTTTAACATGACATATTGGATCAGTACATTTGCGACACCTGCTGGCAATTTATGCTGAAACAAAACACCCTCGATCACTTGCATATCCGAACTTGAGGGGAGGCTTCCTGAAATATCGATGAGTAGCTGCCGCGGAGATACGGTCTCCAAATAATAAATCAGTTCTTCTTCTTTTGTCTCCGGTTCGCTTTGAATAGTACGCAATGCCGCCGGTTGAGCTAGATGAATAAGCTCAGGAAGCTTCTCATCCCGCTCCAACTGGTACCAATCACGTGCTGATTTACGCAACACTTCAATATCAATCTCGTCTTTTTCATCTACTGCTGTAAGCAGTAAATTTTTCATTTCTAGCGGTTCAATGCCATACAGGTAAGCCAGCTTTACGATCGTTTCTTTCACAAGAGGTGTCATTGCTGACTTGGATACCATCATGCCTTGAAGGGAGCTTTCCAGCAAGCTGAAATCAAACTGATCCACTTTTAGAGAAACCCCTCTTCTGTCCGGCTTAGTCATAAACAGCTTGTCTTCAGGGAGAAGGCTGTCTTCTATAACATCCTGATCTAGTGGTGGCGGACCAGCAGAAAACACTTCTTGGAAGTCTTTTGTGATTTCTATATGATCCTCTGTACAGGACACGTCATCAGAAAAAATTCTTTTAATCTTAAAAAGTGGGCACGGCCGATTTTACGATAAAGAAACACATTAAGCATGCCGTCGTTAAAGAATTGTTCTGGTGTGAGCGGCGGCTG
The DNA here is from genome assembly GCF_003600835.1 of Bacillus sp. PK3_68. Lineage (NCBI taxonomy): Bacteria > Bacillati > Bacillota > Bacilli > Caryophanales > Bacillaceae > Bacillus > Bacillus sp. PK3_68. The sequence goes on from NZ_NQYC01000001.1 coordinate 1,470,145, forward strand.
AAGTTCATATACAAATTCACGCAAATCACCATTTTTTCGAATGAATGTTTTTAGTAACCCCAATGCTTCCAGCTTTAGACGTGCCTCATAAATTTCCTGAAGATTTTTATCAAGAAAGTTCATTAAATGATAATGATTAGCTATTCGAGAACGAAGTCGATTTTCTTCTACCTCTGCCCAGAGAGTCATATATAAACTAAAACAGGTGGTGCCGAGGAGCGGTTGATACAAGAACGTTAAAATGCGCCGGTCGGCTTCATGGAGGGTGCCGTGTAAACACACTATGTATTCATCCACCGGCTGTATTTCGTTCCAATGTCTTTTCATGTTAACCATCTAACCTTTCAGTGTTGAAACTTCTTTTGCTGACCGATGAAAAAAAGCTAGAGAACGGGTCGTTGCCTCCAGCCTGCTATTCTTCTTTTTTAATTAACTCTTTCAATTCATCCAAAAATACATTAATATCCTTAAATTGGCGGTAAACAGAAGCAAAGCGAACATAAGCTACTTCGTCAATATCTGCCAGGCGGTCCATGACCATTTCACCAATCTTTTCCGATTGAATCTCTGAAAACCCACAACTTCTGATTTCTTTTTCTACGTCCATTGTTAATTTTTCAAGCTGTTCGAGTGAAACCGGACGCTTTTCACAGGCTTTGATGAGCCCGCGCAGAAGCTTTTCGCGATTAAACTCCTCCCTTGTACCTTCTTTCTTTACGACAATTAACGGTAAATCTTCCACCTTTTCAAAAGTCGTAAACCGGTAAGCACAAGATTCACATTCACGGCGTCTGCGGATGGAGCGCGCTTCATCTACAGGCCTTGAATCGATTACACGGGTGCCATTATGCTGGCAGGCCGGACACTTCATTCTACCAACTCCGATTATAAATTGATTACTCTCATCATATTAAAAAGAAACAAAATGCACAAGGCAAGATCCCCTAAATAAATGAAAGAGGTGTATGCTTGTGCATACACCTCTCTTTATAACACACTTGCTTCTTGCTTCATTTGTACAGGGCCCATTCCCCGAGGCATTTCGATTTTTTCCTGTGTTTCTGCCTCTAACGCCTCTGCAATGTAATTAGCCGCAATGTTTGGATCAAGGTCTCCGCAAGTATAGACATCAATGCTTGCGTAGCCATGTTCTGGAAAGCTGTGAATCGTTAAATGCGACTCGGAAATAATGACGACTCCACTCACGCCTTGAGGAGCGAATTTGTGAAACGCCACTTCCCGGATTTCAGCACCTGATTTTAATGCAGCATCCACAAAGATTTGTTCAATAGTTTCCATATCATTCAATTTTTCAAGATTGCATCCCCAAAGTTCTGCAATTACGTGACGACCCATAGTATCCATGATCGCTTCCCCCTTTTACAATTTTTAGAAGATTCGTTGTAAAAGTATAACCACCACGGGGGAAAGTTAGTCCGAAGAGGTCCTAACCCTTTAAGCGGTTATTTATTTCACGAAGATTAGTATACTGTGAACAGTTTAATTTTGCAACATCTTGTCAGACATTTTTCCGAAGGATTTTTTTAGAAAATTCTACATACAAATAAAGGAAGCAACTAAATCCCGCAGACAATTATCTGCGGGATTCATTTACTCTTACACGATTAATCATATTCCTTTATAGACAAATTATGCAGTTACTTCAACTTTTTTTTCATATTTTCAGCAACATAGTTCACTAGATCAACGACACGGCAAGAGTAGCCCCATTCATTGTCATACCAAGCTAGAACTTTCACTTTTGTTCCTTCCATTACGATCGTCGATAAACCGTCGATAATAGAAGAATGAGGATTTGTATTGAAATCAACAGATACTAATGGTTCTGTTGTAAATTCAATAATCCCATTTAGTGGGCCTTCAGAAGCTCTGATGAATGCGTCATTTACCTCATCTACTGTAACTTCACGCTTCAAATCAACAACAAGGTCTACTAAAGAAACATTGGAAGTTGGCACGCGCAACGCCATGCCATGAATTTTTCCTTTTAATTCAGGCAGAACGAGCGATAATGCTTTAGCCGCTCCTGTAGATGTCGGAATGATTGATTGGGCACATGCACGAGCACGACGTAAATCTTTGTGTGGATTGTCGATGTTATTTTGATCGTTTGTATAAGCATGAACAGTAGTCATTAGACCATTTTCAATACCAAACGTATCATTAAGTACTTTTGCCACTGGAGCAAGGCAGTTCGTTGTACAAGAAGCATTCGAAATCACTTCATGTTTTTCGATATCTAAATCGTCCTGATTAACGCCCATAACAATTGTAACATCCTCGTTTTTGCCAGGAGCCGTTAGTACAACTTTCTTTGCGCCAGCTTCCAAATGAAGGGCTGCTTTTTCACGAGCATTGAATTTACCTGTTGCTTCAATTACAATATCAATGCCAAGTTCTTTCCATGGAAGCTCACGTGGATCGCGATTATTAACCAATTGAACGCGCTTGCCATTTACAATTAAAGCATTCTCTTCTGTTTGCACATCTCCATCAAACTTGCCATGATTTGTGTCATACTTTATTAAATGGGCAAGCGTCTCTGCAGGATAGCTTGCATTTACCGCAACAATATCAAATTTATCCTCTAAAATCGCTTTACGGAAGACCATTCTCCCGATACGTCCAAATCCGTTAATTGCTACTTTCGCCTTCATACACCGGCTCCTCCTATATCAATAAATGTTATACTTAATTGTTTTTTTATCTGCAATTAGTATAACATATTTACCTCCAAGTGGAAGCCTAAAAACCACAAATTAATAAGTTTAACTATTCTGAAAAAAGCGAAGATAACCATATAATTGTGACTATCTGACTAGCACAACTCCTATCCATCTGCGCTGCTTTTCTCACTCCTTTAATTTTGGTTACTAAAGTACACACTAGTAACGATAAGCGAGAGATTATGAGCTACCCAGATGCCGGTCATAAGGAAAAATGAGAAAGAAATGCCGTCAAAGATAATAATAAAAGCCCAGGCAGCGAGAAGAATAACTGATGTAGCATTCCAGGCGGCTGCTTTGGAACGAGCTGTTACATATTGCTGGCGTTCATCGAACAATCGTTTGTTCCTACCGACCCGGCGGTTGATAAAATAAATAATAATGATACACAGAACTCCAAGTAGTAAACCTGACAAGCCAGTCAAATTATTTACTAACGTTTCACTCAATATTCTCATCCCCTTCAAAAATAAATAAGTCTTCAATGCAGCAATTAAATAATTGAGCAAGCTTATGAGCCAAAACGAGAGAAGGATGGTATTTTCCTTTTTCCAGGGAAATAACTGTTTGTCTTGACACATTTAATTTTTTTGATAATTCTTCCTGTGTAATATTTCTCTCTGTGCGTTTTTCACGAATCTTATTTTTCATTTGTCCTCCTAACCCAACATAGTAAAGTAAGCTTTACGTAAAGTTTACTTTACTATCATTCTAATGTCAAGCGTACTTTACAAAGATAGTGTTTTAGCCCAAAAAAGAACCCGTCCATTATAGAGACGGGTTAAGGGGTCAGTTGCCATTCTTTGATGATTTCTAAAAGCTGCTCTTTCGTTTGCATAATGGAGCCATTATTATCAATTACCGCATCCGCTCTTTCGACTTTGTCAGCGAGCGGGAGCTGAGAAGCGATGCGGGCTTTAGCAGCTGCCTCATCTAAATGATTGCGAGCCATCAACCTGTCCAGTTGCGTGGCTTCACTTGTATAAACGACAATCACTTTTTCGACCATCCATGTCAATTCACTTTCGAATAAAAGCGGGATATCCATAATAATCGTTTGTTTTCCCGCTGCAACAGCTGCATCTTTCTCCGCAATCATAAACTGGCGCACAGCAGGATGAACAATGCTATTTAGCTTCTCCCGCTGCTCTTTATCGTTAAAAATAAGCTCTCCGAGTCGGCTTCGGTCTAGGGAGCCGTCAGGTAAAAGTATCCCTTCGCCAAATGTTTCAACAATTTGTAAAAGAGCTGGCCTACCCGGCTCAACTACTGCTCGGGCAGCCACATCTGCGTCCACTACTGTGTACCCCAATTCTTGTAGCAAGCGGCTCACCGTGCTCTTTCCGCTTGCAATGCCTCCGGTCAATCCAATGATTGCTGCCATGACTTCCTCCTCTTAACGGTTAAATTTTCAACGTTCCTAAGATGATTAATAAGATGCCGGGAAAAAAGGAAAGCCGCTGTACCCATTGAATCCCTGCAAACTTCCGGCCACAAGCCAGCCCTCCTGTAATAAACAGAAGGTTCATCACAGCTACAGCTGCCGCAAGTACAAGCGCCGGATAGCCAAGCATAGCCGCTCCAATTCCTGCACCGAATGCATCTAAAGAGAGAGCAAAGCCGAGCAGCAGGGCCTCCAAACCATTAATTGTGCCAGATTGATCCAAATCGGCAGCCGTTGGACGTTTAAAAATATGAACAACCACACCAAGCCGTTTCAACTCTAAATGGATAAGCGGCTTCTCTTCCATCTGCTCATGCACTTGTCTCTCCCGGAAAAATTGCCAAAGGACCCAAGCCCCGAGCACAATCAAAATAATACCGCCAAGTCGGCTGGCTGCTTGCTCACTGAACCATCTGCTTAGCCAATGGCCTGCCCCCATGGCAACGAGAAGCACTACCGCTGAACAAAGCGATAAAATAATGGAAGATTTAACCGGCAATTTTAGCTTTTTTAATCCGTAGGCAAGGCCTGCACTGAAACTGTCTAAACTGACCGCTGCTGCCAGCATAAATAACGAAATATACCCATCCATCAAACAGCTCCTCCCCTGTCAAAACGTTACTGTAGTATATGGAAGGAGGGATGGGAAGGTTCAATTTTATTAGCTTGGAAACGGCTGACAGTTTGGACAAAGATGCGTGCCGCGACCGGCTGTTCTTATTTTAACAATCAGTTCACCGCAACATTTACAAGGCTCTCCTTTACGGTTGTAGACAAAATGAGTTTCCTGGAATGTACCGGCCTGCCCCTGGCTGTTCACATACGATCGGACAGTACTTCCTCCTTTATCTACCGCTTCTTTCAATGTGGAAATAATCTCTTTTTGAAGAACAACAATCTCTTCTTCATTGAGTGAATTAGCCTTTCGTTCAGGGTGGATTCTCGCCCGGAAAAGAGCTTCATCTACATAAATATTGCCGAGACCCACAAACACTTTTTGATCAAGCAGCACTGCCTTAATAGTTCTCTCAGTTTTCTTCAGCTTACTTTTTACGTATTCAACCGAAAAGTCCTCGGAAAACGGCTCAGGGCCAAGCTGTGACAGCGGCAGGGAATTATACTCCTGTCCCCGCTGAAATAAATGCATCGTGCCAAACTTACGTACATCCCGGTAGTGCAGCTCAGAGCCGTCTGTAAATTTAAATAATACGTGTGTATGAGGCTCTTCTTCTTCCCCGCACCCATGCAACCGGTATTTTCCTTCCATTCGCAAATGAGAAACGAGTGAATAATGATCAAGGGTAAAAATTAAAAATTTTCCTCTGCGCCCTATGTCATGAATCGTTTCACCGATCAAAGCATCAGCAAATTGCTCTGCCTGTTCTGGTTGTTTAATAATATTTGGCCACCGGATCTCCACCTCTTGGATGGTTTTACCGACGACAAGCTGTTGAAGAGTACGCCGGACAGTTTCTACTTCTGGCATTTCAGGCAAGTAGATCTCTCCTCTCTATGTTGTCTTTTATTATTTGGCATCGTACCATGTCGGTCCGTATGAATAATCAACCTTCAATGGAACCTTTAGTTGAATGGCCTGTTCCATTACTTCTGGGACAAGCTGCTTCATTATTTCAATTTCCTCTTTTGGCACTTCAAAAATTAATTCATCGTGTACTTGTAACAGTAGCTTGGAACGAAGCTTTTCATTCTCCAGTCTCTCGGCCACATCAATCATCGCTTTTTTAATAATATCAGCTGCACTTCCCTGAATTGGCGTATTCATCGCTGTTCGCTCTCCAAAGCCTCGTAAATTAAAGTTGCGGCTCGTGATTTCTGGAATGTAACGGCGGCGTTGCATCAGTGTAGTAACAAAACCTTTTTCTTTCGCCTCGCGGATGATGGAATCCATGTATTCTTTCACACCCGGATAAGTTTGTAAATAACGATCAATAAAGGTACCTGCTTCTTTTCTTGTGATGCCAAGACTTTGAGACAAGCCATAATCGCTGATCCCGTAGACGATACCAAAGTTGACTGCCTTTGCCTGCCTCCGCATATTGCTGTCTACTTCTTCCTGTGACACGTGGAACACATCAGCGGCTGTTGCTGTATGAATATCAAGGTCATGCAAGAAAGCATCGATTAATTTTTCATCATCAGCGATATGAGCAAGTACACGCAATTCAATTTGCGAGTAATCGGCGGCAAACATCACTGAATCAGGCTCTGACGGAATAAAAGCCTGGCGGATCTTTCTGCCTTCCTCCAAACGGATGGGGATGTTTTGCAAATTAGGTTCTGTTGAGCTTAACCGTCCTGTTTGCGTCAACGCCTGGTTGAAGCGTGTATGAATTTTGTGTGTATCAGCATCTACTACTTTAAGAAGCCCTTCAATATAAGTCGACTGAAGCTTGCCGAGCTGACGATAATGTAAAATATGGTCTACAATTTCGTGGGACGGCGCCAGTTTTTCAAGCACATCCGCCGAAGTAGAGTAACCTGTTTTTGTTTTTTTTATAGGTGGCAGCCCCAATTTCTCAAATAAAATTGTCCCAAGCTGCTTCGGCGAATTAATATTAAACTCGGTGCCTGCAAGTGAATAAATCGTCTTCTCAATATCAGCCAGCTTGCCTTTTAGCTCTTCGCCCATTTCCTTCAGACAGTTTATATCTACTTGAACACCTTCTGACTCCATATCAGCAAGAATGAGTGCGAGCGGCAGCTCCAGCTCATAAAATAATTCAAGCTGTTGGTTTTCTTCAAGTTCTTTTAGGCAAACTGCTTTTAATTCCTCAATTGCTGCTGCTTTTGATGCGATATGCTCGGCATATACCGATCCTTCAGGAAGTTGGCGTTTGGCTCCCTTTCCATATACCGCTTCATCTGATTGAATAGATGAGATGCCATGCAGCTTCGCTACGGCAGCGAAATCTTCCGGTGACTCAGATGGATTGAGCAAATAAGAAGCAAGCCAGATATCAAAGTCAATTCCCTTGAGTTCAATTCCATAGCGCCTTAATCCAATAATAGTACGCTTTGCATCATAAACAGATTTTTTCTTCGTTTCATCCTCTGCCCATTTTTTAAAAACGGCTGACTGAAATGCCGCTTCTGCCGGAATAAAGTACGTTCCCTTTTCCCCACTTATCCCAAAACCAGCTATATCTGCCCGGTGATAGTTTTCAGTAATCATTTCTAAATAGAAGAAATCCTCTCCACTAAAAAGATCATCTGTCAGTTCTGTCACAGACTCATAATGTACGTCTTCATGAGCAGAAGCTTCTTCTACCGGACGGTCCAGCTTTTCCAGCAGCGAGTTAAATTCAAGTTCCTTAAATAACTCATATACTTTTTCATTATCCGCTTCATGATATTCCAGGTTGCCTATCGAAAAGTTAATGGGAACCTCACGAAGAATCGTCGCCAGCTCTTTGCTCATTAAAGCGAGATTCTCGTGCTCGCGTAGTTTTTCTTGCAACTTTTTCCCACTCACCTCATCGATAGATGCAAGTAAGTTTTCTACAGAACCAAATTGCTTTAATAGCTTGATCGCTGTCTTTTCTCCAACTCCAGGTACACCCGGAATGTTATCAGAAGAATCCCCCATTAAACCCTTCATATCAATGATTTGTTCTGGTGTTAGCCCATACTTTTCCTCAACGTGAGCAGGAGTATATTCTTCAATGTCGGTAATTCCTTTTCTTGTAATACAGACGGTAGTCGCATCAGAGGCAAGCTGAGTTAAATCTTTATCTCCTGAATAAATTTTAATTTCATATCCATCTTTTTCCGCCTGAAGCGACAAGGTCCCAATAATATCATCTGCTTCATAATTTTCCAGTTCATATTGAGCAATACCGTAAGCTTTCAGCAATTCACGGATATAAGGAAATTGCTCAGACAGCTCAGACGGTGTTTTTTGACGGCCGCCTTTATAATCGCTGTATGTTTGATGCCGGAAAGTTGTTTTACCGGCATCAAAAGCAACAAGAAGATGTGTAGGTTGCTCTTCCTTTAATACTTTTAAAAGCATCATAGCAAAGCCATAAACTGCATTGGTATGGACACCTTTGTTGTTATTCAATAAGGGCAAGGCGAAAAACGCCCGATAGGCAATGCTGTTGCCGTCAATTAATACGATTTTTTTCTTCAAAGCGGTCATCCTCCTCTTGCTTATTTAAGAAAACGGTAAACGTGGTGCCTTCATTGGCTTTACTTTTTACAAAAATCTCCCCATCATGCGCCTCGATAATATGTTTGACAATGGCTAATCCAAGACCAGTGCCTCCTGAATTGCGGCTTCTCGCTTTATCTACCCGGTAAAAACGCTCAAAAATCCGCGGTATCTCTTCCGGATTTATGCCAATGCCATTATCTTCTACTTCAACGATTACCCGGTTCTCTTTATCAAAGGCCCTTACTTCTATATGGCCTCCTTCTTGTGTATACAAGATAGCGTTTGTCAATAAGTTAAAAAATACTTGTTTTAGCCGACTGGCGTCTCCAGTAATCCATAAATCTTTCTCCAGTTGCAGTGACAAATCAATCCGCTTAGCTTCAAAGCGATTTTGCAAGGAGGGAATCACTTCTTTTATCACTTCATCTATAGACAAGTTTGTTGTGTGAAGAGAAATTCCCTTTTGTTCAATTTTCGATAATTCCAACAAATCCATAACAAGAGTTTGCATTCGTTCACTCTCTTTTAAGATAATGTTCAAAAACATCTTCAGTGCCTCTTTATCTTCGAGCGCCCCGTCCAGCAAGGTTTCGGTAAAGCCTTTAATGGAAGTAATAGGCGTTTTCAACTCATGGGAAACATTTGCCACAAAATCTTTGCGCATTTGCTCCAGCTTTTTCAAACTTGTAATATCATGAAAGACAATCAATATGCCTTTCCATTCAGCATTCGTTCCAATGATCGGCGCACCGGACACTTCAAAATGCTTTCTTTCAATCCCAAGTGGCAATAACAGCTGCCTGCGTATATTTTGCTCGGTCATGAACACTTCTTCAATAATATCAATGACTTCCGATTGTGGGATTGCCTCATGATACCTCTTTCTTATTAATCGTTTGTTTTCCAAATGGAAATGTTTTTTAAACGATCGATTCACCATAATGATGAAACCGCGATCATCTATTAGAAGCAAACCGCTTTCCATATTTTCAATTAAGGTCGATAGCCGATTTTGATGAACTTCTTGCGCTTGCATCATTTCCTGCAAATTCCGAGCAAGAATATTAATGGAAGTATTCAGCGTCCCTACTTCATCCGCAGGAATTTCATGCGTTCTGGCCCGATAGTTCCCTTTTGCAAGCTCTATCGCTACTTTCGTTGCCGATTCGATTGGTTTAGTATAGCGATTCGTAATTTTGGTACTAAACAATGTGAGCAGCACGAGAGAGACCCCGAGAGAGAAAAGCAAAATAAGCCAAATTTGCTGGTAAATATCATCAAGATCCTTCACTTTTGTATTTACTACAATCATTCCATCGATTTGACCCGCCTGATTCTCTATCATTCGCCAATGATAATGTTCACCAAACTTGCTAGCAAGCGATTCTTGATAAGCAGTGGAGGGATCGGTATTAGCCAGCCTTTTAACGACCTTTCGATGATCAGATCTAGATGGATCGTCAAAAGCCCCGCTGTCAAAAATTAATCGGCCAGAGGGATCGGCAAGGGAAATCCGTACATGTAGCTGTTTGCTCCAATCTTTTATAGTGTCCTCGTTCAAGGACTCCAGACCACCTTGCCGAGTAATCTGTCCGGCTAATAGTTCTGTCTCTTTTTCCAAACGTTCATTAAATGTGGATAAATAATAGCCTTTGAACATCTGTCCCAGCATAATGCCAAGTGCCACCAGAACAAGAACAATTAAAGAAAGAAGAGCAAGCACAAGCCGGGTACGGAACTTAATCATGAAGGCTTTGGCTCCTCTAATTTATAGCCTAATCCGCGGATCGTTTTTATGTACTCGGGCTTTCTCGTATTATGTTCAATTTTCTCACGCAAATGGCTGATATGCACATCAACAATTCGTGTATCACCGGCAAAATCATATTTCCAAACAGCACTTAACAGCTGATCACGTGTTAATACACGTCCTTTATGCTCCATTAAATATAGAAGTAACTCAAACTCTTTCGGTGTAAGCTCCAGTAAGTTCCCTCGAAAATATGCTTCATATTTTTCTGGATAAATAACGATTTCTGAAACGGTCAGTCCGTTCTCCTGTCCATTTGTTTCTTCTACTCTCGGCATATGCTGCAGCCGGCGTAAAATAGCCTTCACCCGTGCCAGCAATTCTCTTGGACTAAATGGCTTTGTCATGTAATCATCCGCACCTAGTTCAAGGCCAAGTACTTTATCAAACTCTTCATCCTTTGCTGTCAGCATTAAAATTGGTGTGGACACTTTTCTCTGCCGAAGCTCCTTACATACTTCCATTCCATCCAGCCGTGGAAGCATCCAATCCAGCACAAGCAAATCTGGAAGTTCCTCCAATGTTTTTTTGAGCGCTTCCTCCCCATCATATGCTGTGATAACTTCATATCCAGCCTGCTCTAAGTTGTATTTAATTAGCGTTACAATAGATGGCTCGTCATCTACCACTAAGACTCTTTTGTTCATTTTGCCCTCCCTGGAAAGTAATGACCGTTCTTTCTCAATTATACCTTAACCTTCTATTGTTGAAAAAGGAAGAAACGCGACTCCTTCGATGTCGGTCTTTTACGATAAAAATCAATACAAAAACCCCAGGGGAAACTGGGGGTTTTTGTAAATACCTATTTATCAAGAAAGAACACTCATCACATTACGCACAGAATCAACTGATTTTTGCAGCGCCGCCTTCTCATTCTCTGTTAGCTCAAGCTCAATTACTTTTTCAATGCCATCTTTACCGAGAATTGTCGGTACCCCTAGATAAAGGCCCTCGTGTCCATATTCACCTTCAAGATAAGCAATAGCAGGAAGAATGCGGCGTTGATCTTTCAAAATAGCCTCTGCCATTTCTACAAGGGAAGCAGCTGGTGCATAGTAAGCAGAACCGTTACCTAAAAGAGAAACGATTTCACCGCCGCCTTTGCGTGTACGTTCAACAATGGCCTCAAGACGATCTTGCGGAATCAATTTTTCTAAAGGAATACCGCCTGCGTAAGAATAACGTACAAGTGGGACCATGTCATCGCCGTGGCCGCCAAGAACAAAGCCTGTAATATCTTTTACAGACAAATTTAACTCTTGTGCAACGAATGTACGGAAACGAGCGGTATCAAGAACGCCTGATTGGCCGATCACGCGGTTTTTCGGGAATCCTGATTCTTTAAACACAGTATAAGTCATCGCATCGGCAGGGTTCGTTAGCACGATAATATGGCAATTTGGAGAGCTTTTCGCAATTTCAGCTGTTACAGCCTTCATCACTTTTTGGTTTGTTTGTACCAGGTCATCCCGGCTCATCCCTGGCTTACGAGCAATTCCAGCTGTAATGATGACCAGATCAGAATCTTTCGTATCTTCATAGCTGGATGTACCGATGATGTTCGTATCAAATCCTTGCACAGGACTTGCTTCAAGCATATCAAGGGCTTTGCCTTTGGTTGGGCCTTCCGCTTGTGGAATATCAACTAGTACAACGTCTCCTAGTTCTTTCTGTGCAAGCAAAAATGCCGTTGTTGCTCCTGTAAATCCCGCACCGATGACAGAAATCTTTTTACGTTTCAAAGACATGTGTGAGTCCCCCTTAAAATTAGGTATGGTATGGAATACATATAACACCGTTCCTTTGTAAAAAGAACGGTGTTGATACTAATTAAAGGTTCTTGATTAATTCATCAGCAAACTCAGAAGTTTTTACTTCTGTTGCGCCTTCCATTAAACGGGCAAAGTCATAAGTAACTACTTTAGACGCAATGGTTTTTTCAACAGATGCAGTGATAAGATTAGCTGCTTCATTCCATCCTAAGTGTTCAAGCATTAATACACCTGAAAGTAGAACAGAAGAAGGATTTACTTTATCAAGTCCTGCATATTTTGGAGCTGTTCCGTGTGTCGCTTCAAAAATAGCATGTCCTGTTTCATAGTTAATATTGGCTCCCGGTGCAATTCCGATTCCACCCACTTGTGCAGCAAGTGCATCAGAAATGTAGTCACCGTTTAAGTTCATTGTTGCTACTACATCAAATTCTTTTGGACGAGTTAAAATTTGTTGAAGGAATATATCAGCAATGGCATCTTTAACGATGATCTTGCCAGCAGCTTCTGCATCAGCCTGCGCTTTGTTTGCTGCTTCTGTTCCCTGTTCTTCTTTAATTTTATCGTACTGAGCCCAAGTGAATACTTTTTCGCCGAATTCTTTTTCAGCTAATTCATAGCCCCAGTTTTTGAACGCACCTTCAGTAAATTTCATAATGTTACCTTTATGTACTAAAGTAACAGATTTGCGGCCTTCTTTAATAGCATAGTTGATCGCTGCTCGTACTAAGCGAGTAGTTCCTTCTTTAGAGATTGGCTTAATACCAATACCTGAAGTTTCAGGGAAACGGATTTTATTTACACCCATTTCATTTTTCAGGAAGTCGATGACTTTTTTCACTTCATCTGAACCTTCCTTGTATTCAATGCCAGCGTAAATATCTTCTGTATTTTCACGGAAGATAACCATATCAGTATCTTCAGGGCGTTTGATCGGAGAAGGTACTCCGTCGAAGTAACGAACAGGACGCAAGCAGACGAATAAGTCTAATTCCTGGCGAAGCGCTACGTTTAAAGAGCGGAATCCGCCGCCGATTGGTGTTGTTAATGGACCTTTAATAGCAATCAAATATTCACGAATTTGCTCTAGTGTTTCTTCCGGAAGCCATTCGCCTGTTTTGTTAAATGCTTTTTCTCCGGCATATACTTCTTTCCATTCGATCTTCTTTTCACCGTTATATGCTTTCTCAACAGCAGCATCAAGTACACGGGAAGCTGCTGCCCAGATATCAGGGCCAATTCCGTCCCCTTCAATGAATGGGATTACTGGATGGTTTGGTACATTTAAAACTCCATTTGATACAGTAATTTTTTCGCCTTGTGACATGAAAAATACCTCCAATTCCATAATCAAAGGTTAGAGGCATACGCCCTCTAACCTCTGTTACTCAATTTATATTACACCAATTTTTTGGGTGTTTGTAAATATTAGAATTACTTGCGCTTACCGATCGGTACGTACTCTTGCATACCAGGACCTGTGTATTCAGCACGTGGACGGATTAAACGGTTGTTTGAATACTGTTCCAAGATGTGTGCCAACCAGCCAGATACACGGCTTACAGCAAAAATTGGCGTGAACAAATCATGCTCTATGCCCAGGCTATGGTAAACGGATGCAGAATAGAAATCCACATTTGGCGGAAGTTTCTTCTGCGTTGTTACAAGTTCCTCAATTTGTGTGGACATCTCGTACCATTGTGGCTCTCCAGTTAATTCTGTCAATCTTCTTGACATTTCCTTCAAGTGCTTCGCACGCGGGTCGCCTTGACGGTATACACGATGGCCGAAGCCCATAATTTTTTCTTTATTGTTTAACTTGCTCAAGATATACGGCTCTACGTTATCAACGGAACCGATCTCAGTGAGCATTTTCATTACCTGCTCATTCGCCCCGCCATGAAGCGGGCCTTTTAAAGCAGAAATGGCTGCTGTTACTCCAGAATAAACGTCAGATAAAGTAGCTACACATACGCGAGCTGTAAATGTAGAAGCGTTTAATTCATGGTCCGCATGCAGAACGAGCGCTTTGTCAAACGCTTCGATTTCGACAGCCTCCGGTTCTTTTCCGGAAAGCATGTACAGGAAGTTCGCTGCTAAACCGAAATCTTTGCGTGGCGCTATCGGCTCTTCGCCTTTACGGATGCGGGCAAACGCAGTTACAAGCGCAGGGATTTTTGCTTGCAGACGAACTGCCTTGCGGTAATTTGCTTCCTCGCTCATAACATCCGCTTCTTCATCGTACAAACCAATTAATGAAACAGCTGTGCGGAGGGCGGCCATTGGATGGACTTTATCAATTGGATACATTTTAAAGTGGTTAAGTACTTCTTGAGGAAGATCATAGCTGTCTGACAATTGCTGCTTCAGCTCATCTAGCTCTGCCTGTGTAGGAAGTTTTCGGTGCCATAGCAGATAAATAACTTCTTCAAAGCTTGCATTTTCAGCTAAATCATCGATGTTGTAGCCAGCGTATGTAAGAGTGTCATCAATAATAGAGCTTACTGAAGATGTTGTTGCTACTACTCCTTCTAATCCACGAGCGGTCGTCATAATCATTCTCTCCTTCGACTGTTAATTTCCCCCATTGCCTTTTTTGAAACCATTTTTAACTGAGTTCTTGCTCAGTAAAGTTTCATGTAAAACACGAACATTTTTAAAGATTGCGCTTTCACCTGATATTATAAACAATAATTTAATGTTTGTGAATGAAAAGTGTCTAAAATTCTACAAAATCGCCATGGTTTCTCAACAAAACACGGGGAAAAAACATGTTATACTAAAAAATTATTTTCTTCCTGTACTCATTATACATGGGAGCGGCTAAAATTTCTATTGAAACCACTCAAGAACTTTCATAACCGTGTAGGCGATGCCTGCGCCGATCAATGGACCAACGGCCACGCCATTAAAAAGAGCTACCGCTGCAATCGTTCCAAAGACAAGTGCGGTCGTAATATGAGGATCCTCCGCCAGCAACGTCACGCCGCTTTTGCCGAGAAGGGCTACAAGCATACCAGAGATGAGAGCGATCCATGCATAAGGAGACTTTAGAGAATCCCCCAGCTCCCTAAACCCAATTTCTCCTGTCGCAATCGGCACCAACACCGCAATAGTAATGACTGCTACTCCCCAGTTGATTCCCTTCGTTTGAACAGCCGCAAACAGCTTGTCATCTAAACCAATCACTTTCAGTACGAGCAAAACAATAACAGCCAGAAGAAGCGATTGATTTTTCGCAATGAGCGCGATGGCAAGTAACATCAGTAAGAATAGATAAGGCTGCATATCTCTACCCCTTTCTTTTATGCAATTTTTGTCGTTATAATACGAGCCATTTTTCTTTCTCTCCCCTGATCAGATTGATACAATGTGAGGCATAGGAGGTGAAGCCTTGAATTCATCCAACTGGCATAGGTTGATACGCTTTCTGATTGTAATTATTTCCACCGCGTTACTTTTACTCTCTTTATATTATGTTGCAAAAATAACGTACCCATTTATCATCGGCTTTGCAGTTGCTTTTCTTATTCAGCCATTCGTTCGTTTTTTGGAGAAAAAGGTGAGGTTGCCACGAGCTGCTGCTGCCGGCACAGCTATCCTTCTTATTTTGGCTATTTTCGCTGGTGGAATGACGCTTTTAATCGCTGAAATTGTTTCAGGCGCGAATTATTTCGCCTCTGTTGTTCCCCGCCACGTTCACGTTGTAGTGGAGCAAATAGAAAACCTCTTCGCTTCTCAAGTGATCCCAATATATGAACGGGCAGCAGGGCTGTTTCATTCTCTTGATACCGGCCAGCAGGAGACCATCTCTACAAACATTCGCCAAGCAGGGGAACAGTTCGCCTCAACAGCAGGAGAGTTTATCCAGAACTTCTTTTTGAAACTCCCAAAATTAATCTCATGGGTCCCTAATTTCGCGACCGCATTAATTTTCTCATTTCTTGCTGCTTTTTTCATTACTAAAGATTGGGAGAATCTTCAGAAGCGGACGATTCATTACTTACCCGTAAAAGCAAGGACAAGCTTGATTAACGTGTTTGCCGCTTTAAAAAGGGCGTTATTCGGCTTTTTGCGCGCCCAATTGACACTCATTTCGATTACGACCTTTATCGTTCTTGTAGGATTGCTTATTTTGCGGGTAAATTATGCAATTACACTCGCTCTTGTTGCGGGGCTTGTTGATTTGCTTCCTTATCTCGGGACAGGCACCCTATTCGTGCCATGGATTATATACGAATTTATTGCCGGAGATACTGGCCTAGCCATTGGTTTAACTGTTTTATACGTGATCATCATTGTTCAGCGTCAGATTATGGAGCCTAAAGTATTGTCCTCCAGCATCGGCCTGGACCCTCTAGCTACGCTGATTGCCTTATTTGTCGGCTTTAAGCTTGCTGGTTTCTTCGGTCTGATTCTCGGCCCTGTTACACTCGTTATTATTAACGCTCTCAGCAGTGCAGGAGTATTTACAGATTTACGAAACTATATTACAGGAGAAGATGTGCCACCTCCGATGAAATAGAAAAGCGTCAGCCGCTGGCTGACGCTTTTCTATTTCATGATAATGACATTTCCATTTTGAAAAGAACGACGAAATAGTTTTAATAAGAGTGGTTTAACCCATTTTCTTGTGAAGGGAAGCAAAAGTAAAAAACCTAAAATATCTGTAATAAAGCCCGGGGCTAAAAGCAACAAGCCGCCGACCAATATGCATACGCCATCGATTACCGTATCACCAATGAACCGGCCGTTCTGAATATCTTCACGCAACTTTATAACCGCCTGCATTCCTTGTTTCTTAGCAAAATAAGCTCCTAAAAAACCTGTTGTTAAAATCAACAGAAATGTTGGCCAAACTCCTATAGTTTTTCCTGAAAGCATCAGTAGACTAATTTCCAATGCCGGAGCAACAATAAAAATAAATAATAAATATCGCAACGGATTTTCCCCTTTTTAAACAATTTATGTTCTTCTTTATTGTATCATCCCTCCCCAGCCGTCCGCAAAAATAGACGCATCTATTGTCTCTTCATACACTTGTTACTTATAAAAAAAGCTGTTCAGCAGCCGACAATCTGTCAGTTGCTGAACAGCTTTCATTTTCTTAATTAAAGGACATTGGCATGCCCGTTATAAACAATGCCTCTGGAGGCATCCACAGTAATTTCTTGTCCATCCTTTAAAATCGACGTCGCTTCTTCTACTCCAACTAGGACTGGAATGCCCAAATTGATACCGACAACAGCACCGTGGCTTGTCAATCCACTTTCCTCTGTAATCAGCGCTGCACATTTTTCGATAGCCGGCACCATGTCTCTGTCGCTGCCGATCGTTACAAGGATGTCCCCTTCTTCTATCCTTTCTAGTGCTTCTGATGCGTTTTTAGCAACGACGACCTTGCCATAAGCCGATTTTCGCCCAATCCCTTGGCCTTTCATTAAAACGTCCCCAACCACATGGATTTTCATCAGATTTGTCGTACCCGATTCGCCTACTGGAACACCGGCTGTGATGACGATTAAATCTCCGTGCTTGACGAGACCCGTACTTATGCTTTGTTGTACAGCGAGCTCAAGCATTTCATCTGTTGTCTTTACTTTAGGACCGATATTTGGGAATACTCCCCAGACAAGTGCAAGGCTGCGTGAAACTCGTTCACTGGATGTAACCGCGACAATCGGTGCTTTTGAACGATAGCGTGAAATCATTCGAGCAGTGTGTCCACTCTCCGTTGGCGTCACAATCGCTTGTACATCTAAATTGTTTGCCGTATGGGCCACTGATTGTCCGATCGCATCGGTCATTGTATGTCCGCTTACTTTGCTACGTATAGATAAGATTTCTGAGTAATTTAAAGCCGTCTCTGTGCGATCTGCAATGCTGTGCATCGTTTGTACCGCCTCAAGAGGATACGTTCCTGCAGCTGTTTCCCCAGAAAGCATAATCGCATCTGTACCATCAAAAATAGCATTGGCTACATCACTTGCTTCCGCACGTGTCGGGCGCGGGTTACGCTGCATGGAATCAAGCATTTGTGTCGCCGTAATAACCGGCTTGCCGAGAGTGTTGCAACGCTGAATTAACCTTTTTTGCACGAGCGGCACTTCCTCGGCAGGAATTTCCACGCCAAGATCTCCGCGTGCTACCATCAATCCATCCGATACCTCAAGAATGCTGTCGATATTATCGACTCCTTCTTGATTCTCAATTTTAGGGATGATTTGAATATGGCTCGCTCCATGCAGTTCCAGCAACTCATGAATCTCGAGAACGTCAGAAGCGCGACGAACAAAAGAAGCAGCAATAAAGTCAACGTCTTGTTCAATACCGAACTTGATATCTTCTGCATCCTTTTCAGTAATTCCTGGAAGATTGATCGATACACCGGGCACATTTACACCCTTTTTATTTTTTAGCGTGCCACTGTTCAGTACTTTTGTTTGGATTTCGCCTGCTGATCTATCGATGTCTGTTACTTCAAGGGCAATTAAGCCGTCATCCAACAGGATTTTTCCTCCCGGCTTAATATCCTCTATCAATCCCTCATATGTAACCGAAAATTTTTCGGATGTTCCGAGCACTTCATGCATAGATACTATCACTTGACTGCCAGCTGTTAGCTCTATAGCATCATTTTCCATATTATGTGTGCGAATTTCAGGGCCTTTCGTATCTAACAAAATACCGATTGTTTTTCCGGTCTTCTTTGCAGCTTCGCGAATATTTTTGATTCGCTGTGCATGCTCTTCGTGATTCCCATGGGAAAAATTCAAACGGGCAATATTCATGCCAGCTTCCATTAACTTTTCGAGCATGGACGGGCTTTCACTTGCCGGACCAATCGTACATACAATCTTTGTCTTTCTCATCTTTTGAGAGCCTCCTCGTGAAAATCAATTAAATAGATAACTCTTTAGCTAATCGGGAAATATTTAGATCCAGCTTATGTGGAAGAGCCAGTGCTTCTACAATGTCATAATCAACCAGCTCATTGCGCTCAATGCCGACTGCACGGCCGCCTTTTCCTGCTATCAACAGCTCGACAGCTCGAGCACCAAGCCGGCTTGCAAGCATCCGGTCGGCAGCTGTTGGAGAGCCCCCTCGCTGCATATGGCCAAGCACAGATACCCTCGTTTCAATTCCAGTCATTTTTTTTACTTTCTCAGCAAAGTCATTTCCACTCATTACGCCTTCAGCCACAATAATAATACTGTGTCTTTTTCCGCGCTCAAGCCCATTCAACAGCCGGACTTTGATCGCCTCCATATCAAGTGGTTCTTCCGGAATTAAGATCGTTTCCGCCCCGCCAGCAAGGCCGGCCCACAACGCCAGATCTCCGGCGTTTCTTCCCATTACTTCCACGATAAATGTGCGTTCATGAGAACTTGCCGTATCTCGGATTTTATCAATTGCATCAATGATCGTGTTTAAAGCCGTATCAAAACCGATTGTGAATTCGGTGCCCGGAATATCATTATCGATTGTCCCGGGTACACCGACACACGGATAGCCAAGCTCAGTAAGTGCTTTTGCCCCGCGGTAAGAGCCATCGCCGCCAATCACAACAAGCCCCTCTATTCCATTTTCTTCCAACTGTTTCAATCCTTTTTTCTGCCCTTCTGCTGTTTGAAATTCGGGGCATCTTGCCGATCGGAGAATCGTTCCTCCCCGATGAATAATATCGCCAACTGAACCTACTTCCATCTTGTGAATATTGCCTGAAATTAACCCTTGGTATCCTTGGTAAACCCCATATACTTCCAGGTTATGATAAATCGCTTCACGGACAACAGCACGAACGGCTGCATTCATTCCCGGTGCGTCACCACCGCTCGTCAACACTCCGATACGTTTCACATGGATCCCTCCGTCTCGCCTGGATATGTATCTTTTTACAGACATAGCTAAACAGTTCTTATTGTTTGGCTCATTCTCTACTTGTCTCTTCTAAAATAACAGAAAGGTCTGACCTTCACAATGTTTATGGAGTTCCATGATCAATTAGATAGGGCTATATTTTATAAACATTTAAAAAAGAACGTGCTTTTGCCTTTCGCTGCACGTTCTTCTTTTCCCGCTGTCTATTTGCACGAAACAATCAGAGTGTGTACTCTCCGATCTGTTTATATTTCATATAGCGATTGTCCAATAATTCCGGAATCGATAAATGAAGAAGCTCTTCAAGAGCCGGCTTCAGCGTTTGATCAATTAATGCTGCTTGTTGGGCAACATTTCGATGGGCTCCTCCGCTCACTTCAGGGACAATGGCATCAATGACTCCTAAGTCTTTTAAATCTCCTGCTGTGATCTTCATTGTTTCTGCAGCCCTTTTTGCCTGAGAGGCATCTTTCCAAAGCAAAGCCGCAGCCCCTTCTGGGGAAATAACAGAGTAAGTGGAATTTTCCATCATAAATAATTTATCGCCGATGCCTAGACCAAGGGCTCCTCCGCTTCCGCCTTCGCCGATAACAATACAGATAATAGGCACTTCCATGCCAGCCATTTCAAACAAGTTTTTCGCAATTGCTTCGCTCTGTCCTCGCTCTTCAGCGGCCTTCCCTGGGTAAGCACCTTTCGTATCGATCAGACAAATAATCGGGCGCTTAAATTTTACTGCCTGGTTCATTAGACGAAGTGCCTTTCGATATCCTTCCGGGTGCGGCATGCCAAATGTCCGCTTAATATTTTCCTTCGTGTCCCGTCCTCGCTGATGACCGATAACAGTTACTGGTAGGCCGTGATATTTAGCTACTCCACCGACAATCGCTCCATCATCGCCAAACAATCGATCGCCATGAAGCTCCATAAAATCGGTAAATAAATAGCTAATATAATCCAGCGTTGTCGGCCGTTCCGGATGCCGGGCCATTTGTACACGGTCCCATGGTGTCATGCTTTCATAAATATCTTTCTCAAGCTTTTTCAAGCGTTGTTCCAGCTTTTCAATCTCTTCCGTCAAATCAACATCCGAAGTTGAAGTAAACTCTTTTAATTCAGCAATCTTTCCTTTTAGTTCCATCACTGGTTTTTCAAATTCTAAACCAATCATGCCAATTCACCACCCGGTTGATGTATGTCCAGTAAAAAGGCGATCTTTTCCTTGATTTCATGACGATGAAGTACTGCATCCAGCTGGCCATGCTTTAATAAAAATTCGGCTGTCTGGAAATCTTCCGGCAGCTTTTCGTGGATCGTCTGCTCAATAATCCGCCTGCCTGCAAATCCAATCAATGCGCCTGGTTCTGCGAAATTATAGTCTCCAAGGGAAGCAAAACTTGCGGATACGCCGCCAGTGGTAGGATGCGTCATAATGGAAATAATCAACCCGCCATTTTCGCTAAAACGTTTTAAAGCTACACTTGTTTTCGCCATTTGCATTAACGAAAGCACACCCTCTTGCATTCTGGCTCCACCTGAGGCAGTGAAAATAATAAACGGTACTCCCCGGCGCCCTGCTTCCTCAATTGCTCTCGTAATCTTTTCGCCAACCACTGATCCCATACTTCCCATCCGGAAATTAGCATCCATAATGGCAACAACGGCTTCAAAGCCTTCGACCCGGCCAATGCCGGTTAAAACAGCTTCATTCATTTTTGTTTTTTGCCGGTCTGCCTCCAGCTTTTCCAGATACCCCGGGAAATTGAGCGGATTTGTTGAAGAAAGTCCGGCGTCGAATTCCTCGAATGTTCCCTCATCAATAAAAGAATTACAACGTTCAATTGCCGTCATTCCATGATGATGGCCACACTGCAAGCAAACACTTAAATTTTTCTTTAGTTCTTTTGTATACATGATCTTTTTGCAGTTAGGGCATTTTTGCATAATGCCTTCAGGTACGTCTTGCTTACTAGCTTCTGTAGGTATCGTCGCATACTTTCTTTTTTTTGGTTTTTGTTTGTTAAATAAATCTTTAATCAAGTTGCATCCTCTCCCTGTAAAAAGCTTGAACCTAGTTATCTGACTTTATGAGACGGACAGCAAAAAACAGAACAGCCTAAAGCTGTTTGTAAGCGTCAATAACATCTTTTATGTTTCTAGTCTTCACTATAGAAATCAAATGGATAAAAGCCTCTTTATTCGTTAATAGTCTATCCTCTTTGTGAATTGCCGCGGCATAATCAGATACGATCAACCAGATCTTTTTTAAAAGCGAATTACCGCTTATATCCATTAAGAAAGCAAAAAAGCTCTGCTCCGTAAACGATTCGTCTTTTATTCTTTCAGCAAGCTCTGACATTGATTCCTCTAAATGTGGAAGTAAGACAACAGAGGATAAACAGCCGATTTCCATAATCTCTTTCGTTAGCCGAACATCTTTTTGAGTCTGTTCTCTTTGCAAAATAAATGTGCTTAGCAATTGAACGAGCTGATGATCGCTGAAATCACGAAGAAATGTTCCCTCTCCTCGTCTTGTTTCAATCAATCCAAGTAGTTCCAGAGCCCGCAATGCCTCTCTAACAGAGGACCGGGCAGCAGACAGCCGCTCAGACAGCTCCCTCTCAGATGGCATCTTGTCCCCCGGAGTCAAGCCGTCTGCTGCGATCATCTCACGGATTTTGTCTACCACTTCCGCAAACTTTGATTGCGGTCGTTCATTTTCCACAGCTTTATTCACCTTTTCCGATAAGAGACAACTGCATCGTACGTTGGCGAATTTCCTCAGGATCAGCTTTCAAGCGGGCTACGCCCGTTTCCATTGCTGCCTTTGCCACTGCCGATGCTACCGCTGGAGCTACACGCGGATCAAACGGACCTGGTATCACGTAGTCAGCATTTAGTTCGTGATCCTCAATCAGTCCCGCAATAGCCTCTACAGCTGCCTGCTTCATTTGTTCATTGATGTGCGTCGCGCGTACATCAAGTGCACCACGGAAAATTCCCGGAAAAGCGAGAACATTATTTACTTGATTCGGGAAGTCTGAACGCCCAGTTCCAATCACACGGGCTCCTGCCATTTTTGCCTCTTCCGGCATGACTTCCGGTACCGGATTTGCCATCGCAAAAATAATAGGTTCTGGATTCATTGTTTGAATCATTTCTTTTGTGAGGGCGCCGGCAACAGATACACCAATAAACACATCCGCCCCCTTAATGACGTCCTTAAGTGAACCTTCCTGACGGTGAACATTCGTATACTTGGCCACTTCTTCTTTCACAGGGTTCATTCCTTCTTGACGCCCTTCATAAATAGCCCCACGAGAGTCACACATAATGACATCACGCACTCCATAGCTTGTAAGCAGCTTGATGATAGCAATGCCAGCTGCTCCAGCACCATTGGCCACTACTTTAATGTCTTTGAACTTTCTTCCCGTTAATTTCAGAGCATTCAACAGACCTGCCACTGTGACGATAGCCGTTCCATGCTGATCATCGTGGAAGATGGGAATGTTCGTTTCCTTCTTAAGGCGTTCCTCAATTTCAAAGCAATGAGGAGCTGCAATATCTTCTAAATTGACTCCTCCGAATGTTGGCTCCATCAGCTTTACAGTTTCTATGATCTTCTCTGGATCTTCTGTATTTAAGCAGATTGGAAACGCATCTACGCCAGCAAAACTTTTAAATAACACTGCTTTTCCTTCCATAACAGGCATCGCTGCCTCTGCCCCAATATTTCCAAGCCCAAGAACGGCGGTTCCGTTAGAAACGACCGCTACCGTGTTCCCTTTAATGGTATAATCAAACACTGTTTCAGGCTTTTCATAGATTTCCTTACATGGCTCTGCGACACCCGGTGAATAGGCCAGGCTTAAATCTCTTGCATTTTTCACTTTTGTTTTAATGCCAGTAGACAACTTTCCTCTATTAACCTTATGCATATGTAATGCTTCTTCTCTAAGTGACATCTTTTTCTCTCCCTATTTCGGCAATTCTAACCGCTCTCAGTGGTCAGACCACGTTTTTGTCTATTACACACAATAAACTATCAGCGATCAGTTGTAAAGTAAAGAATTATTTAAGTACTACATTCTCGCTGCCGACGAGCTTTCTTAATTCCTCCAGCAGCGATTCTGCCGGCTTAACGGCGCTTCTTCCATGAAGCTTAACCGTTTGCCGGTTCTTTTCATAATGAAGAACAACAGGCACATTTCCTTTGGAAAAGCTGATCAGCCGGTGAATATCCTCAAGAATTAAATGTTCATCCGGTACCTCTGGTATTTTTATGTACAGCGTTTTTTCTCTTTCTACCTGCCGCTCTTCCACCTCTTCCAAGCTGTACACCTGATTCACTATCAATTGTTTACGGCCGTTTCGTTCTTCCGCATTTCCTGATAGATAAAGAATAGCACCTTTTTCTAGAAGAGTGGAATACCTTCTATATGAAGTTGGGAATAAGACACCTTCTATTTCACCGCTGTTATCTGAGCAATGAACAAATGCCATATTTTCTCCCTTTTTCGTGCGGATGACTTTTACTTCGTTTACAAAAACACCGACAGACACACTGCGGCTGCCAGCAGACAATCGAACAATTGGAAGAGCTCCCTCTTGCTCAAAAAGCTGCTTATACTGTTCTATTGGATGAGCAGACAAGTAGAAGCCGATGACTTCCTTTTCAAATTGAAGTTTATCTTCCATGCTCATTGGCTCTGCCTGTGCATATTTTGGTTTTGGGAAGAAATCATCTCCTATAAATAAGTCCTCCACGCTTGGACTATCCATTGGCTGAATCAACTGAGCATGTTCAATCGCCACGTCAAGTGTGGCCAGAAGGACAGCTCGATCTTCATTAAACTCATCAAATGCACCTGCAAATAAGAGGGCTTCTAGCGCCTTACGATTCACTGCATGAATAGGCACACGCAGACAAAAATCAAACAAGTCCGTAAAGGGTCCTTTTTCCCGGGCATTTATAATTGTTTTCAGTACACTTGCCCCAATGCCTTTGATAGCTGCAAGGCTAAAGCGGATGCTGTTTCCTTCAGCTTTAAAAGGATAAAAACTGTGATTAATAGACGGCGGCAGTAAAGAAATTCCCATCTCCTTCGCTTCTGCTACATATTGTCTCACTTTCTCTTCATTGCCGACAGCGGAGCTTAACAACGCAGCCATAAAGATGGTTGGATAGTGAGCTTTTATATACGCCATTCCGTAGGAAATAAAGCTATAGGCTACCGCATGGCTTCGGTTGAATCCATAATTCGCAAACTGAACGATTAGATGGTAGATTGCTTCTGCTGCTTCTTTGCTGTAGCCCCTCTTCACTGCTCCTTCTATAAAATGATGGCTTTCGCTGTCAAGCACGTCCTTTTTCTTTTTGCTGACTGCCCTTCTCAATAAGTCCGCTTCCCCTAGAGAAAAACCAGCGAATTTTGAGGCAATCTGCATGATTTGCTCTTGATAAATAAGTACACCATACGTCGGCTCTAAAATGTCCTTTAAGTCAGGGTGGGGATAATGGACCGGCTGTCGTCCATGCTTGCGCTCTATATAACGAGGGATACTTTCCATCGGACCTGGCCGGTAAAGCGCATTAACTGCCACAATATCCTCAAAACGGTTCGGCTGCAACTTCATCAGTACGTTTCGCATTCCCGCTGATTCCAATTGAAAAATCCCTGTTGTCTTTCCTTCTCCGAGCAATTGAAACGTTTCTTTATTCTGTAAAGGTATATTCTGCAAATCTAGCCTTTTTCCTTCAACATAATAAATGGAATCAATCATTCTTTCCAGAATGGTCAAATTGCGCAGACCGAGTAAATCAATTTTTAACAAACCAAGTTCTTCGAGGGCATCCATTGGAAATTGGGTCAGAAGCACATGATCATGTCCCTCTTGCACAGCAACGAGTTCCGTTAAAGGCTCTTCCGTGATAACCATTCCGGCGGCGTGTGTGGATGTATGGCGCGGTAGCCCCTCAAGTGTCAAAGCCGTCTGATAGATTTTTTCGTGCTCTCCCGTTTGGTGCACCCACTCACGAAAACGGTCAGAGTCCGCATACTGCTGCTTAAGTGTCACCCCTGGCCGTGATGGGATGATTTTGGAAAGCTGTTCAAGTTCCTTTGAGGACAAACCGAACACTCGGGCTATATCGCGGATAACTGCCTTTGCCGACAATGTGCCAAACGTAATAATTTGTGCCGCATGAAGCGTCCCATATTTATCAGCAACGTAACGAATGACCTCATCCCGTCGGTGATCGGGAAAATCAAGGTCGATATCCGGCATGGTTACGCGCTCTGGATTAAGGAACCTCTCAAATAACAACCCATGTTCAAGCGGATCGACTGTTGTAATGCCGAGCACATAAGCTACGAGCGAGCCAGCGGCCGATCCTCTTCCCGGCCCTGTCAAAATATGATTGTCTTTTGCGAATTTCATAAAGTCCCAGACAATAAGAAAATAATCACAAAATCCCATCTTTTTAATTGTTTCAAGTTCATAAGAAAGCCGCTCTGCATAAGATGGCTTCCCGGAAGCTCCTATTTCCTCCAGCCCTTTATGGCAAAGCTGTTCTAAATATTGAGAAGCAGATTGGCCCTCCGGCAGCGGATACTTAGGAAGCAGACGTCGTCCGAGTGGAATATCCACTTTGCACTCATTTGCGATTTTTACCGTTTGTGCCAGAGCATCCGGCAAGTCTGCGAATAACTGAGCCATCTTCTCTTTGGAAGAAAGGTACGCTTGATTATTATCATCTATCTGTTTATCTGCCAGCTTCACTCCATCCCTGATCGCTTCTAAGCATTGAACGGCAAATGCTTCTTCTTCATTTAAATAAGTAACTCGATTAGACACAAGTAGCGGAATTGAAAGGGAATGACTTAATTCTCTCATTTCTTGGATAATTGTTTCCTCATTCTTTCTTCCGTGACGTGCAACCGATAAGAAAAAATGGCCTGGATCAAAATGCTGCTCTAACAATTTAGCTGCCTTCTTCGCTTGTGCAGGATCGATTAAGAGCCATTGCTCCACCTCTCCTTCTACCCCTGGAGTAAAGGCAAATAAACCAGCTGAATAACCTTTGAGCCACTTTAATGGAATGCCTTCTTTAGCTCTTGTTTGAATGGCACTGGAAATCTTCAATAGATGATGGTAACCTATATTGTTTTTCGCCAGCAGTACAAGCGGATAAGAACGTCCCTCCTCCAGGCTGCTTTCAACATCGGCAATTAAGCCGATAATCGGCTTGATTCCAGCCCGCCTGCATGATTTGTAAAAAGGAACCGCCCCGTACATAACATTGCGGTCTGTGATGGCGAGTGCGTCATAGCCCAGCTCTTTTGCCTTGACAGTCAACTTGTCAATAGCTATGGAGCTAGACAATAGGCTGTAGCCTGTTTGAACTTGCAGATGTGTGAACATCCTTCTCATCCTTCCTTGACACTTTTCGTCCCTAGCCTCTTTCTTCATTATAAGACGGCCGCCATAAAAAAGAAAATATGTTCTGCTTTCATAGGAGACTCTTTCTTTACATATATACATAGAAAGACAAGCTATTATGGAGGGCGTATGGCAGAAACCTTTTTTGATGAATTATTTAAATGTTACTTTATCGCATTTGGCGTTTTACTCGGCGGCTCGCTAATCGGGGGACTGGCATCGTTTGCAACCGGAAGACCGCTTTTTACGGGCATTTCACAAATTAGTGAAGGCTTGCGAATTTGGGCAATTATCGCTGCCATCGGAGGAACCTTTGATACCGTTTATAGCTTTGAACGAGGCTTTTTAAATGGTGAAACAAAAGATTTATTTAAACAATTCTTGCTCATTTTGTCGGCAATGGGCGGAACAGCTACCGGAACGGCTATTATCGTATGGCTGACTGGGGAGCATATTTCGCCATGAGAGTGCCAACTTTGCATAAGCAAAAGAGCTTGCAGCGGCTGCTGGCCGGGGCAGCGATCGGCTTCTGCCTTAGCTGGGTGCTCTTTCTTTATATGTTTGGAGCTTCCCAGGAAAGGCAAGCTGCTTTACTGGAAAAGCAAAAGAAAACAATTGATGAATTAAAGGTCCAGCTAGAAGTTTGGCAGGAGGAGTATAAAGAGCTTAATAAAAAAAACCTGCACAAGCTGATTGTGCAGGAAATTGAAATTGATATTCTCAATTATAAAAAGTATGGCATTGATGACTCCCAAAGCATTTTCAATGCAAAGGAACAACTAAAAAAAGATCTATCTGTTTTATATGCGAAGGACCTCGAAACAGTTTATTCTCATAAAGAACTGATTCGACAGACAATTGAAAACAAAACACTAAAAATCAATAAACGAAGTTATTCCCTTCATGTAAAAGAGTGGTATTTTTATACCACTATCCATATTCAGCTCGAGATGGATTTAGAAGGCGGTTAAGCCTCCCGGCAAAGCTTCTCAAGATCAGCCGCTACGTTTTCTGCCTCTTCCCAGGAATAAACGGAAGCCCCGGCAGCGAGTGGATGGCCGCCTCCTTTATACCTTTTCGCAATCTCATTAATTACAGGCTTTTTAGAGCGAAGACGGACACGGATTTGATCTTCTTCTTCGATGAAAAAAACCCAAGCCTTGATCCCTTTTACATTGCCGAGTGTGCTGACAAGCAAGGAGGCTTCTGAAGGGGCTACTTGAAACTCCTCAAGAAGCTCCTTTCTTAAAACGACAGAAGCCGCTCCACTTGCTGATAGATTGAATGTTTGCAGGATATACCCTTGCAATTTCAATACTTTCTCATCCGTCTCATACATCCGGTTAAACAGCTCGTCACGATCAAAATCAAACTGAAGAAGCTCTCCTGCAAACACCATGGTACGTCTCGTTGTACTAGGGTACAGAAAGCGTCCGGTGTCACCGACAATGCCAGCAAACAATAGCCGGGCTGCCTCATCATTCAAGCTTAGTCCTTCCTCTTTGCCGCTTTTATATAAATCATAAATCATTTCACTCACCGAGCTGGCAGAGGTATCTACCCACAGAAGATCGCCATACGGGTCCTCGTTTGGATGATGGTCAATTTTGATCCACTCTTTTCCAAGACGATAACGGCGGTCACAAATTCTCTCCTGATTGGCTGTATCACATACAATCACGAGCGCTCCCTCATATACTTCATCCGCGATGACATCGAGCTTGCGCAAATAAGCAAGTGTCGGCTCTTCCTTTCCAACCGTGTATACCTTCTTATGGGGAAAAGAAGCGAGGATCATTTCTGCCAGCCCCCCTGCGATCCGTAGGCATCTGGATCGGGACGTACATGACGATGAATAATAATCGTATCATATTCTTTAATTTTTTGGATAATTTGACTTTTCATTCCTGTCTCCTTTGTGACATTCCGTTTTTTTAGTAGAATTTCCTTCTTGTTCTCGTTAAAATGAAGATGTCTGAACAAATAAATGGAGGAAAACTTATGCCCGTTTTAGCATTTATTATTGTTTTATCGTTCGCTTTTTACATTTTTTATAAGGTCCAATACGTTAGAAGCAGACGTCCCATGGAGAAAAAATGGCTATCTGCTAAATCCAGCATGGCGCTTGGCCTATTTGTCGGCTTCTTTGGTTTGAATACATTATTTATCCAGCAGACGACTATATCTTATGTGATTGCTGCTCTGTTTTTACTTATCGGTTTTTCTAGCTTATGGGCAGGGTATAAAGCTTACCGTCATGTTCTTCCTTACGCCCAAAGAGAAGCTGAAGAATTAAAAAATCAATAATGACCTAAAAGGAGGATGACCTAAAAAAATCTTTGGGACATCCTCTTTATTTATTTGTCACACCCCATCCGCCTGGAAGGTTATAGAGCAACCTTCCAAACGGCTTGTCTTGTGCTTGACGGGACATAGCAGTCGGCTTCGCTTTTCTTTGGCTAGCTCCGCCTCCTTGTCCCTCGAGGTCACAATCCCATCCGTCCGGAAGGTTATAGAGCAACCTTCCAAACGACTTGTCTTGTGCTTGACGGGACATAGCAGTCGGCTTCGCTTTTCTT